>JBEEMN010000057.1:0-7157 GCA_041192625.1 Armatimonadota bacterium | reverse complement strand
AGACCATCGCACGCTTATCGGATTCGGAGCTTGCGGTGATCACCGCGGATGTGCGTAACATCCGGCACGGCCAAAAGGCTGTTGCGATACGGCATAACGCACAAGCATTTGCAGATTTGGCGATGACGCATGGCAGTGCGCGGGCCTGGCTGTATGGGCTGGGCGAAACCGATCCAAAGGTTTGGCAAAAGCTGTTTAAGACACACTTTAAATTTACGGGTGCGACGATACAGGATGAGTTTTTAATGGGTACGGGCGTTCGTGTTGGAGCGCATGCAGAGGAATGTCCGCGTTACGCTGCGGCGCTGGCTGCCGGGGCCCCGTGGGCCGTCCACGCCGGCATCACGCCTAACCAACCTCCGACACACTAAACCGCGCAAGGCTTCCCGCTCACGATTCAGCCATCGGAGCTGGGTTTTACGAAACGCTTATCCAGCATCCTCCAGCACACAGGCATCCAAAACATCCGCAAAATCCGCCACCGAACGGGTCACCAAATCACTGACCTTCCCCGTGTCATCCCACCGACGCAGCCGCAAAGCATCCCGCCAAAAGGGATTCATCTCAAACTCCGAGACTTCATCGGGGGTGAACGGACCACCCTGCAGCCCAAGCGAAACCCGGCTTGGCTCCGAAAGCGCCTCTTCATACGCCGGCTCCGTCGCACACAAATACCGCTTCGCCGCAACATGCAGACGGACTGGCTCCGTCACCGCCGCGACAAAGCGCGTCTCGAGCCAGCGCCCCCCAAGCGCCTCATGGAGGTCATCGATGCCGCGCTCAGGCGCATCCGCCGGGAGGTCGTGCAGCAGATGCCCGATGTCATGTAGGAGGGCCGCGGCGATAAGCGATGCCGGTGCACCATCCGCCGCCGCAAGCTCTGCACACTGGAGCGCATGCTCTTCTTGGGTCACATTTTCACCACCATATTCGGAGCTGCCATGCGTGGCAAAGAGGTCGATAACGGTGTGTGTTGTTGGATGGTGGCTCATAGCTCGTATTCTAGCCGTTTATGAAAATCTAAGTCGTTAATGAGTTGTAACAGTATTAAGGGGTAAGGTGATGCTTATACGCAGGAATGTACTTCGTTCTGCTGTATCATTCGCGAAACGCCTCAACAACTGTTCCAAAGGTGAATCTGGATGCGATTTGACTTCACAGTAGCGGTTCTTTCGGATACGCAAAACTACAGCGAAAAATATCCGGATGTCTTCCATGGCCAAACGAAATGGCTTGCTGAGAATGCACGCCGGGAGCGTATCGTCTTCGCGACGCACGTGGGTGACATCGTTCAGAACGGCGGCCAGACGCCAGGCGAATGGGATGTTGCAGCAGCGGCCATGGCGCGTCTCTACGGCAAGGTTCCCTGTGGCGTGGTCGCTGGAAATCATGACTACGATGTCCTTTCCGACAAGACCTGTCCACTAAACGTCTATCGTCGCAATTTTGGTGCTGCGTACCACAAGAAAGTCCAGACGCTGCTTGAGCTAAGCCCGGATGAGTGCAGCGCTATCCATATGTTCGAGGCTGCTGGTCAGCGGATGCTAAGCCTGCATCTCGAGCCAGATCCCCGTGATGGGGCGCTTGCATGGGCTGAAGCGATGCTAGCAAAGTACCCGGATATTCCAGTGATGGTGACGACACACATCTATATCTCCGATGTTGATGATGCGCGTGACCGCAAGCCTTACTCGCGTGCCGGTGGGAACTCAGGCGAAGACCTCTTCCAAAAGTTCATCCGCAAGCAGCCGCGCATTTTCTTAGTGCTTTGCGGACACTGGTGGACCCGGGGCGGTGAGACATCGTTGATGTCAACCAATGACTTCGGCGGCCGCGTCCACGAGCTGCTCTCAGATTTCCAAGGGCGTGCAAATGGCGGGGATGGCTGGATGCGCTTGCTTCGCTTTGATCTGAAGGGGCATCAGCTCCATGTCCAGACCTACTCCCCGACGCTGAAGCGCTACGAGACCGACCTCGATTCCGAGTTCACGCTTCCGCTTGACCTCCATCGCGCCATACCAGCTGAGCCGGCACGTTTGCAAAAAGCATGGCGCCGCCCATCGCCGCAGTGGCGTCCGGGTGGGATTGCTGACCTGCGGATGCTGGATGCTGGCATCACCCCCCGCGGCCGACGCATTAAGTAATTTCTTAGGATAGATTTCTTCCTCAACATTTGGAAGAACTTCTGTATTTCTAAGCTGGAAAGCAACCGAGCCTGGCGCCCCAACCGCGTGCGACGCAACTGGTAAATAAACGGCATTTTTAACCGCGGCTAACTTTGGATGAAAACCTGCACTGTGTTGACTGAGGACCAGTCCCGGTGGTTCCTCACCAATCAGTGTAGAGGAGGGTTTTCTTCATGCAACAGCCTCGAGGGACAGGAACATCAGGCAGCATCCAGTGTGACTTCACCGTAGCGGTCCTCCCGGACACGCAGCACTACGCACAGAAGTTTCCAGATACGTTTCACGCTCAAACGATGTGGATAGCTGCAAATGCGGTTCGCGAAAAGATCATCTTTGTCTCCCATGTTGGAGATATCGTCGAAAGCGGTGGGGATTCCAGAAAGGAATGGCAGGTCGCAAAGTCCGCCCTCTCACGCCTTCACGGTAAAGTTCCCTTTGGCGTGGTCGCAGGAAACCATGATGCCGACATCGTTGGTAATCGGAGCACGGATTACGCGATGTATCGCGAGTTTTGTGGTCGCCCCCTCCTTGGCGGTATCCCGACGCTTGTGGCACTCTCTGAGGATGAGTGTTCATCGGTACACAAAGTCACTGCTGCAGGGATGGCATTTCTATCCATCCACATCGAGCCAGATGTTCGTGCCGCGACGATTAGCTGGGCGCTTGAGCAAATGGATAAACATCCAGGCCTCCCGGTGATGCTAACGACGCATAACTACCTAAACGACGTCACGCGGTCCCGAGACAAGACGACAGCGATGCGTCTCTACGGCAACTCCGCGGAAGATCTCTTTCAAGGATTTATCCGTAAGCAACCGCGCATTTTCTGCGTGCTGGGTGGTCATCAGTTTCACGCTGGCGGCGAGTACTCGCAAGTCTCACGCAACGATGCCGGCGGTAATGTCATCGAGCTGCTGCAGGATTACCAGGGCCGTGCCAATGGTGGGGATGGCTGGCTACGCCTCCTTCGCTTCAACATCAAGGCGAAGAAATTGATTGTCCAGACGTATTCGCCGGTGCTAAAACGCTACGAAACGGATGCCGATTCGTTCTTCAGCATTCCGCTGGCGCTATGAGAGCCGGAGTGAGATATGGTAAACAGCAGTAAATCCCGACTAAGTGATGGTGGTATTTGCTTATGAGCCTCAGAATTGTCCTATCCATTCTGCTGCTGAGTGGAATAAATGTATTGCAACCGGCCGCCGCTGTTTCCGAGGCACGTTTCCTATCGTCCGCGGATGTCAATGACGGCAATGCTGGAACCATTCGCTTACTTGCCGTTGCGAAGGCAAAAGTGTTGGATCCCGTTGATATGCAGCAACGTGCCCCGGATGCAATTCGCCGTGTCGAAACTGCAGTCAGGTCAATCGACGCAAAATCAGTCGTCAAAACACTCATTGAGCCTGTCCGAACCATCAACCAATACCGTGCAGGTCAAGGGCGTGAGGTCGTCACGGGAGAGGCGTTCCGAAACGAACTCAAGACGCTGATTGACACAGCATCCGTCAATGACACCGTTGTGATTTACACGCATTCACATGGACTACGGAATGGGTTTGAAGATGTCCAACCGCTCGGCGGTATGGTGTTGGATCTCCCCGTACGTCGGCCTCCGCACGCGGGGGTGTTTCTCTGGGATGAATACGCTGATCTGATACTCAGGATTCCTGCGAAGAACGTGGTCGTGCTCACGATGAGCTGTTTCTCCGGCGCACTTATCAAGCATTTGAACACTCCGGGAATGGCCAAAAAGTGGAAAGACCGCGAACAAACTGGCAGAAACTTTGTCGTTATGACCAGTCAGAATGATGTGTTGAAGAGTGAGCCAATCAGAATCGGCAACCAAATGCTGAATCCATTTACGTATGCAGTAGAGCGTGCCCTTGGTGGATTTGCAGATGGCTTTTTGGCATCACAGGGAAAGCCATCGGATGCCTCCAAGGATGGCAAACTGCAGCTCGGTGAGGTTATAGACTATGTCCTCCACGCCACCGAACAGACACCATCTGATTCGATTCTGCCGGTCAATACATCAAAGCCGCAGGTAACCGGCAGCTACAAGCGGGATGCTGTTATCGGTAAAGCGCCGGCGACGGTCCCCGGCGGACAGAAGTAATCAATAGTGGAGGATGCAATCGATGACTGATTTCCGTATTGTTTCAGTTGCCCCGATGCTAAACGTCGCAGATAGCATCGCAGAAATCGCATTTTTTCGGGATGTGCTGGGCTTCACGAACTTAATGAACGATCCTGGGTATGCCGTGATGCACCGGGATGGCAATGAAGTCCACATCGCTGAAAACAAGGACGAAGCTGTGCTTTGCCACGTCAAGGGGCATACAGAGATTTATGTCAAAACCGATGACATCGATGCTTTGTGGTCTCATGCGCAGACATTTTCAGACACATACCGTACGCGTGCGCTATTTGAGCGTGACTACGGGATGACGGAATTCCACATGGAAACACCCGGCGGAATCCTCGTTTTTGTCGGGGAAGCCACCGGGCATCGGCAGGAGCGGCTTGCGGCTAAGGGAGCTTAGCGCAGCGTTTCCTTGATGAACTGAACATCTTCATCGGTCAGCGTCCGGTTCACGGCGCTAAGGTTGCAGCGCACCTGAGACTCATTCCGGAATCCCGGGATGACGCAGGCGACATTATCCATGTTGAGGATGTATCTCTGCGCGATGGACGAGAGGTCTTCCGTGGTGCTGCCGAAGCGTGCTTTGAGGACCTCGAGCTTTGGCTTGAGGGCAGCGATCGCATCCGCGCTGAAGGAACTATTCGTCTGGCGGTGGTCTCCTGGCTCAAATGTCGGAGGCTTGGCTGGATCGAACTTGTCGAGCAAGCGGCCTTGCGCGAGTGGCGAGAAGGCTACGAATGTACAGTTATGCTCTGCCATCAGCTCTTGTAGGCGTGCGCCTGGCCGGACGAACTGGTCATCTAAGGCGTGTGCCCAGCTTTGCAGCGCGGATGGCTTTACGACAGGGATTGCACGCTCAAAGTCTTCTGTCGAGTAGGCAGATTGCCCCTTGACGCGGACTTTACCTTCAGCGACAAGTGCATCCATGGTGGCTGCGGCTTCCTCGAGGTGATCGCCAAACCAGCCATGGTGGAAGTAGTAAATGTCGATGTAGTCGCGCTTCAGATTGATCAGACTTTGTTCACACTGATGTCGAATGTGAGCGGGTTCGTAAGCATGTTCGGCGGTGCCGGGGAAGTGTCCGATTTTGGTGGCGATGACAACGGATTCAGACTTTACGCCTAGCTTGTCGAGGACGCGCGCGAGCATCCGCTCGGCTTTTCCATTTCCGTAGACATCCGCATTGTCGAAGTGGTTAACGCCTGCATCCAGGGCGGTCTTGATGCCTGCTGTGATTTCATCTTCATCGACATTCGCCCAGCCGTTTGCATTGCCATTAACCCAGTTGAGACCGCCCATCGTCCAGCATCCGAGGCTGACTTCGGACACGGAGATGTCGGTATTTCCAATTTGTCGGTAGTTCATAGTTGGAATATACCCGTCTGTGTGCTTTCCGGTAGACTGAGGCTATGGTTCCTCCAATTGTCCCTCGGATTATGGCTGGGATTTCTGTCGCGCTGATCATTCTGTTAATGGTCGCTCGGTTTACAAAGCTGGATGTGATTACGCGTCAGTTTTGGATTCTGCCGGTGAGTGTGGGTTTGGTGGTTGCTGCGCGCTTGTTAGGTGGCAAGCGTAAGTGAGTTGGCATTTTATAGAACCGCTGAACGCTGATAGCAGAGTTACTGAAATCGTCTTGGCATGATTGTTGCCTCAATGCAGGTATTGAGGATTGACGACGGGATTTCAGATGAATATTGTTAAGAGTGTTTCAACCAAAACCACCAAAGTTGCGGATCTTCTCCTTTGGAAGTTAAACAGTAAGCAAACTGCTGTTCCAAGGATCAAGCAGGTGTCCGGTAGCTCCGATGGTGCGGGAAGTGGAACAGTTTTTGAAGTCGAGGGGGATTGTTTCATCAACCCGTTTGACGGATATGTCATTTGTGACGGACATGTTATCTGGAAATCGATGCAGCCAAATTATGACGCGCACCTGCGCGTGTCTGACATTGGTGTACCGAGCTATAGTGAATACCGTAGTGCTTTACGTGGTCATCGACCTATTATTGAGCTGCCTGCAGCACTGCATTGTCGCCACTTTTTCGAATGGAACTACTACCACTTTTTCTTTGATGTACTCTCGAAGATAAATCTGTTTGAAGATTCTGGATGCGACATGGCTCAGAAGCTCGTATTTGGAAAGTATGTTAATCAATTAGCCTTTGCAAAGCAAACGCTTACCGAAACACAGTTTGCTGAGAGACCCTGGCTTTGCCAGGATGACACGTTCATCCGTTGTCGCAAGGTTACGTTTGGTAACGTAGCTACCGCGCGCGACAAAATTGCTGGATTTATTGCGAATCAGGTTGGCCATGACTCGAACGAACCCGGAAATGAGAGAATTTACCTGACAAGGGGGAAGTGTACAGGACGTAGGGTTCTCAATGAGAGTGAGGTAATTGATGTCGTAAAGCGGTACGGATTTAAGGTCGTGGATACAAATGGTATGCATGTGTCGGAGCAAGCAAAGATCTTCAGAAGTACTCGATATGTAATCGCTCCGCATGGGGCAGGACTAACGAACATCTTGTTCCGAGAGAATCTCCCACTGAGTGTGTTGGAGCTCAATCCGTATCATATAACGACAGACTTTCGGGAAATCTGTCAATCATATGGTCACTTTTGGTCATCTATGGCTGGAACGACGACAAGTAGAGATGTTCAGCATGCAAACTACACGATTTCTGTAAGAGATTTAGAGTCAAAGGTTACAGCACTACTGGCGACGTGACCTTGCTGCGTAAACCAAAGAATGACGTTCCACCCCCATATCGGCCGCTGTCCTCGGTGCTAATACGGTTACCAGGTAACGTTGAACACAGAACATA
>JBEEMN010000056.1:0-7164 GCA_041192625.1 Armatimonadota bacterium | reverse complement strand
AAAAAAGTCTGGAAACGTCTTGTTTACACAGCTTGGATCCTGAATGACAACTCCATCATGGCGAAGTGCAAAGACGGCTGCCGCCATCGCCATCCGGTGGTCATCATAGGTGCGCCAGACACTGTCGACCACATCAGAATGATCGCTTAACGGGACGACAGTAAGCGCATCGTCCTCTTCCAGTGTTTCAACGCCAAACCTCTGTAGTTCGTTTGACATGGCATGTAGACGATCGGTTTCCTTGTGGCGAACATGGCCAACATTAGAAAATCGACTTTTTGTACTGCAGTAGGGTGCGACGGCAGCAGCGGTCATGAGCGTGTCCGAAATAGCATTCATGTCAACCTCAACGCCATTAAGGCTACGTCCACGTGCATCAACGCAGAGCCCATCTGGTGTATCGGTCACATCGCAGCCCATCGCTTCCAGTACATCTGTGAATGCCGTATCGCCTTGCAGGCCTCCCCGGTGGATATCGCGAACCGTCACACAGCCAGCGGTTACAGCTGCGGCGGCAAAGAAGTAACTTGCTGATGATGCATCCGGTTCGATGGTGTACTCCCCTGGCGATACATACGTTTTCCCGGCTGAGATCGTAAACGACCGAAAGGCTGTGTCTGTACAGACATCAACACCGAAATCCGCCATCATTTCAATCGTCATCCGCACGTACGGAGCTGAAAGTAATGTCCCATCGATTTCGATGTTGGATTCCTGGTCAGCATAAGGGGATGCGAGGAGCAATCCGCTAAGAAATTGACTGCTGATGTTGGCACGGATATTGGTATGCCCGCCGCGGAGGCCATTGGCTTGGATTTCCAGCGGTGGACATCCGGTGCCGTTGATGGATGTGACATTCCCTCCGAGCTGTGTCACTGCATCGATGAGATCCTGCATCGGGCGCTCGCGCATCCGTGCGACGCCATCAAGGGTGACAACTCCCTTTCCCGCCGCGATGGCTGGAGTGATAAATCGCGCCGTGGTCCCGGAATTACCGACAAACAGGCTTGCTGAAGGGATGTCAAAGGCCTGTCCAAGTCCTACAACCGTGAGTGTTTCTTCTTCAGGATTTGCGTTGATCGTAACGCCGAGCTGGCGCAGACAATCCACCATCCGGTCCGTGTCATCACAGATGAGTGTATTGCGGAGGACGGTCGTGCCTTGCGCGAGGGCTGACAAGAGGAGAGCCCGATTGGTGATGCTCTTGCTCCCGGGAACGGAAACCACCTTGATGATGGGATGTTGGCAAGACTTGGCTTGATAGTTCATCACGCTGAAGGATACCGTACGACATTATCTGGATGTCGCATACCGGAGTGCAGAAGCTTGCGAAGCGCTGCATCATCCTCTTGTGCCAGGGCATCTTTGACGGCGAGGAGGTGTTCAAGGTAGCCATCCAGCGTCTCGACGACGGCCGCGCGATTGCTCGTCAAAATACGTGTCCACACTTCGGGGCTGGATGCGGCGACGCGTGTTGCGGAGTGAAATCCACCTGCGGCCAGCTCAAAGACGGGTAATCCGCTTGAAAGGTCGGCTTGCCTTGCCATCGCGTACATGGCGTACGCGGCGATGTGTGGCAAGTGACTTGTGATCGCGATGCTCGCATCATGAACAGCAGCATCGAGGCGCATTGGCATCCCACCCAAGGCTTGAATCAGGCCTTCCACGGCATTGATGACGGTTGTAGATGAATGCTCAGATGGGCAGATTGGCCAGACTGCACCTTGAAACAGATCTGCCCGGGCGTGGATTGCGCCATGGCGCTCACTTCCGGCCATCGGGTGCCCTGGGACAAAGCGAGGATCTGCATACGCTAGCGGCATCAAGGGAACTTTTGTAGATGTCACATCGGTGACAATGGCATCTTTGCCTGTGAAGGCGAGTACGGAACGGACAGTGTCAGCAACGAGCTCGGGTGGTGTTGCCACGATTGTAATCGCTGCGTGTAGAACGGCTTCGCCGAGTGATTTCGCCGCGTGTTTGACTGCTCCGAGGCGTACGGCGGTGGCTAGGTTTTCAACCGATGGGTCCCACGCATCCACGGTGTATCCGGCCGCGGTGGCAGCAAGTCCGATGCTTGTCCCGATGAGGCCTGTTCCAATGATGGCGATATGGCGTTCCACGGAGATGTCCTTCTTGTAAAAAATAAGAGGGGATGCCACTGGCATCCCCTTTATTATGGGCCCGACAAGATTCGAACTTGTGTAGGCTTACGCCGACGATTTTACAGACCGCCTCCTTTAGCCACTCGGACACAGACCCATACAATGCACATCAAAAGCTGGAGACAGGACTTGAACCCGCGACCCGCTGTTTACAAAACAGCCGCTCTACCACTGAGCTACTCCAGCAAGTCAATGTGTTTGACGGAAAATATTATCATACGGATGCCCGATGGCAACCCTCATAGGCTAAAAATAGGATTGATTGCCGTAAATTCAGTGGTCGGAGCGCAACTCGGACCGCGCGAGGAGAGGCTCACGACAAGCCCCAATACCCCCGTTTTCCGCACGAGTTCGCAGGTGTTACTGTATTTTCACTGTATTTTTGAGGGCACAAATTACCCGTCAAAATGGCAAAAACCGCAGCGAAAAGCTGCGGTTTTGAGGCTACTTTACTTACACATTTATTCACCGATGTCATCGAGCATAGAAACGAACTTTGCGTTCAAGGAATTGGTCATATGGGCGTATCGGTTCACCGTGATGCTAATGCGACAGTTGAGCACTACGCTGCAGCCGATACAGGTTTCCAAATGGATACTTCATTGATTACGAAGTCACTGACATACAGAAGGCCATTTGGCATCACCAGTGCTGTCGATGGTTCGAAAAAGTTACCGGGTCCGGGCTCGCTGCTGGCAAATTCTTCAAGCATCACTCCGCTGCCGGAATAAACCCTGACCTTACGATTGAAAAAGTCCGTAACAACCAAGCTGTCCTGAATATCAACATTGATCCCAAATGCAGAGACATCACTTATTGTAAGAACATGATTGCCACTCGCATCGTACTTAACAATGCGGGCATTGAGGAAATCAGCAACGTAGATGTTGTTATAGCTATCCGATGTGATCCCTCTGGCATCGTTGAACGATGAACCTGCGGGTGGAAGCAGTCTCGCAGTTATGTTTCCGGCTAAATCAGCTACGGTCACCCGCTGCCGATCATCGCCTGAATTACCGATGGTATAGATTCTGCCGTTCTTTGTAATCTCAATACCGATTGGATTTCCAAATCCCGATAGGATTGGGGATAACTCCGTGCCATCGAGTCGATATCGCCGGACAACATTTGCCGTCGAATCACAGACATGGATTACACCATTTGGGGACACAGCACACTCTTGTGGGTATTGAAACTCATCACCGGGCACTTTGATGGTTCTTTGAACAACACCTTTTTGACTCAGGATGTGTATCTCTCGTTTCCACTGCTCTCCGACAATCAGCGTGCCCTTTGGACCGTAATTGATCCATCGAGGACCATCGGCAATCAGCAACGAACCCTGATACGTATAGCCTTGATAGCCGTACCGGGACGTGCCACCACCACCGCACCCACCAGCGAGTAGCCCTCCACCACTGAGAGTAACCAGTGCGGATCGAATGAGAAAGTCACGTCTACTTGGAATCATCAATATCCTCAGGGGAAGCATTGTTCGTTGAATAAACAGCAATAATTTTATCCCGTAGATAGCGTGTCCTATTCGACAAAAAGTCAGCCTCACTGTCCCCAAGAAAGCCATTTGCAATCGATGCAGTGTGTTGTGATAACAACTTTGTCGATGGCCGCTCGTTTTCACAAGACTATTCGTTTTTGCGACCAGCGTTGTCTTAGTACCTAAAGGGTTTGACTTTGCATTGTTGTCTAGACAACTTTGGCACCTTGTAAACAGGCACTCTCGTAAATTTGATGGTATTCGGAACACTATGCGACGCATCAACATTGTCAACTTCATCCGAGCCATCGAGCCAAGGTTTACGACAGACTTACTCCTTCCCGTCCAAAAGCAAATGGAAATCATTGTGGCTCACGGACTACCTGCTACCTGGCTCCTCCAATTCGATGCCCTTGTCTCCGGACCCTTCGTCCCATTTCTAAAGCAACACATGCCAGCCAATCACGAGGTTGGCCTCTGGTTTGAAATGAATGAAATGCACTGCAAAGCCGCCGGCGTAGCGTGGCGAGGCAGACCAGGCTACGAATGGGACCACATCCCGCACGTCGCTTTCACCATCGGTTACACCGAGGATGAGCGTAAAAAGCTTGCCGACACCGCGATGCGAACGTTCAAAGACGTCTTTGGAACCTACCCAAAGTCAATCGCTAGCTGGAACCTCGATTCCATTACGATCAACCACATCACTGAAACGTACGGAGCCGATGCCTACGCGGTTTGCCGTGACCAGATTGCCACGGATGGCTTTACGATTTGGGGCGCCCCAATCGCCGGTTACTATCCGAGTAAACGAAATTGCTGGAGCCCGGCGATCTCACAGAAAAACCAAATCAATACACCCATCTTCAGGATGCTCGGGCAGGATCCCGTTTACTACTATGACAAGGGCTACACCCAACCGGATGGCAAATTCATCACACAGCCGGACACAATGGAGCCGGTCTGGCCATCAGGGCGATCCAAACATTTTGTAGACACGTTTCTGTCAATGATTCTGACGGCCCCAACGCAGCAGTTTGCATACGCACAGATTGGACAGGAAAACTCATTCCCATGGCCAAGCCAACAAGCCGCGTACGCCCCTCAAATCAAGACACTTGCAGCGCTGCGTAAAGCGGGCGGTGCGACCATCGAGACAATGGGCGAAACAGGGCGCGCGTTCAAGAAGGCATTTAAAGCGACACCCACACAAGCGCAGGTACAGCTGGTCGATCCATTTGCGAATACCGACCCTGTGGAAACATCCGTTTGGTATCAAAGCCGCTTTTACCGAGCGAATCTGCACTTCAAAGGTGACCTTCCCTACCTTCGGGACATCACGGTCTACAGCGATGAGTACGAACAACCATTTCTGAAGCAGGCCACGCGGCTTGAAGATGTGGAACAGAAGATGCCACCAGTCCTCGATGGCTATCACTGGCGAACGGCAGCTCATTCACGGAAGGAACCCGGCGCGGGAGGCTTTTTCATCTCGAATGGCACACGTCTCCTGAAGACTGGAAAAGTGGTGGTCAAAGAAGCTGGAAAGACGATGACCGTGTCGGTTCCCGTCCAAAACGAACAGGTCCTTCGCATTCAGTTCGATGAGAAACAGATGTTTGTTACGCTACATGGCACTTCAACAGATACCGTATTCCCACTCGATTTAGCATTCGAATGGGACCCACGAAAGTCAAACCTGACACGGATTACAGCGCAGAGAGTTCATTTCAAGCTGGATGGTTTTGATTACTCTGTCAACATCGATGGAGGCCACGCCAATCAAACGCCACAAGGCTGGACGCTGTCAAGCGATGGCCGCTTTACCTTGGCGCTGGCGCAGCGGAACTAGGACAGCTGAGCAAACACCCTAAACATTCGTAACAGACCTGTGCGTACCGAGGGAACAAACAACACAGCAGCCTTGCCTAGATATCACTCTGGGCAAGGCTGTCGTCTTATCGATTCGAAATCACCGCCGCTCAGATTTGCTTGCGGCGCTCCTTCCCTGCCTCGGCCATGAAGTAAAGCACCGGAACGGCTATTCGAGATAACAGTGTGCTGGCAACCTCACCGGCCATTAAGGCGACGGCCAAACCTTGGAAGATGGGGTCAAAGAGAATCACGAATGACCCGACGATCACTGCCGTAGCCGTAAGGAGCATCGGTCTAAACCGAATCGCTCCGGCATCCACGACGGCCTGCTCTAGCGATGCTCCCTGCTTACGCTGGAGCTCAATGAAGTCGACCAGAATGATGGAGTTCCGGACGATAATCCCGGCTCCCGCAATAAAGCCAATCATCGATGTTGCTGTAAAGAACGCTCCAAGCATGGCGTGTGCTGGCAGAATACCAATCAGCGTCAGCGGGATAGGCGCCATGATGACGATAGGAATTTTGAAGTCCTGGAACCATGCAACGACAAGGATGTAGATAAGAATCAGCACTGCAGCAAAAGCAATTCCAAGGTCTCGGAAGACTTCGTAAGTGATATGCCACTCGCCATCCCACTTCATCGCCGGTGTACGTGTGTCATCCGGCAAATGGGTTGTCATCACATTCAGCTTGACCCCACCAGGTAGCTCCAGCTTATCCAGCGAAGCATTCATCTTCAGGATCGCGTAGACCGGACTTTCCTGCCGACCGACGACATCACCCGTAACGTACACAACCGGTTGAAGGTTCTTGTGATAGATGGCCTTGTCCCCAGATGTGACATCGGTTTTGACCAGCTCACTCAGGGAGACCATTTGGCCGTTGGTCGTTCTCACCTGCAGCTGCTCAAGCACATCACTACCGGTTCGCTCACTACGCTCCAAGCGAACAACGGCACTAATGTCCTCCCGAGACTCATCTTCGTGAAGTAAACCAACATTCCCACCAGACAATGCGATTCTCAGCGCTGCTTGTGCATCTGAAAGTGAAACCCCGGATGCAGCCGCTTTGACAGCATCGATTTTGATGTTTCGTGTTGTATGTTCGGCTTCCACATACCAGTCGATGTCAGCCACACCCTCTGTCGTCTCAAACACACCCTTGACGCGATTGGCTACCGAAAGGCGTGTGGCATCATCGGGCCCATAGACCTCAGCCACCAGCGTTTGCAAGACGGGAGGGCCAGGTGGAACCTCTGCGATCTTAATACGCGCTCCGAGGCGGGCAGCGATTGGTGCCAGCTCCACGCGCAATGCCTTGGCGATGTCATGGCTTTGTCGCTTGCGTTCTCCTTTAGGCAGGAGGTTGACTTGAATTTCCGCCTGATAGGGTTCATTACGCATAAAATAATGGCGAACAAGTCCATTGAAGTTGTACGGACTACTGGTTCCTGCGTAGACCTGATAATCAACGACCTCTTGTGTCTTCGCGACACTAGCGGCCAGTTCACGTGTAACCGCGAGCGTAGTTTCAAGGGATGTCCCTTTTGGCATGTCAACAATCACCTGAAACTCGTTCTTGTTGTCAAAGGGAAGCATCTTGACGGTGACCGATTTGTTCACCAGCAGG
>JBEEMN010000055.1:0-7175 GCA_041192625.1 Armatimonadota bacterium | reverse complement strand
CGATTGGGATCAATCGACTGCAGCTCTTCAACCACCGGGTGGATTGCCGCTTCAAAGAGCGTCATCTGTAGCGTCGCAGTTGTCGTCTCAATACGAGGCGCTCCGCCAGCCTTCTCGAGCTGCATCAGGATGCGCTTAGCACGCTCGACAACCGATGGTGGCAAGCCTGCCATCCGGGCAACCTGAACGCCATACGACTTGTCCGTACCCCCCGGCAACACTTTGCGCAGCCACAAAATACGATCATCCGTTTCACGCACCGCAATCCGGTAGTTCCGCACATTCGTCCGCTGCTTCTCAAGGTCATTCAGCAGGTGATAATGCGTCGCGAACAATGTCTTTGCCCCAAGCTCACTGAGGTGCTCGGCGACTGCCCACGCAATACTAAGACCATCGTACGTCGATGTCCCCCGGCCAATCTCATCCAAAATAACCAAGCTACGCTCCGTCGCGTGATTGAGAATTTCAGCCGTCTCCGTCATCTCCACCATAAATGTCGACTGTCCGCTTGAAAGGTCATCATGTGCCCCAACGCGTGTAAAAATCCGGTCCACAATCCCAATGTGCGCGGCATCCGCAGGAACAAACGAACCAATCTGTGCAAGCAGCACGATCAACGCAACCTGCCGCAGCACCGTCGACTTACCAGCGGCATTTGGACCCGTGATGACGTGCACAGTCTGCTCGGTGTTGAGAATCGTGTCATTCGGGATGAACCTTTGGATTCCCCCGGCGAGCTTTTCGACCACCGGATGGCGTCCAGCCACAATGGAAATAACATCCCCGTCATCCACCACCGGACGGCACCAGCGGTTGTTCACCGCAAGCTCTGCGAGAGCCGATGCGACATCGAGTTGGGCAACAATCCTTGCCCTATCCAGAACACTTCCCGCCCAGTCCCGCGCAATCATTTCGCGCAGCTTGATAAACAGCTCCCCCTCTAGGGCAACCTGCCTGTCCTGAGCCCCCATCACCTTCGCTTCCATTTCCTTGAGCTCAGGCGTGAAGTAGCGTTCGCCTGCTGCCGTGGTCTGCTTGCGGATGTAGTTCTCCGGGACGAGTTCCAGCTGCGAACGGGGAACTTCGAGGTAATAACCAAACACACTCGTGTAGCCAATTTTGAGGTTTCGGATGCCGGTGCGTTCCCGCTCGGATGTCTCAAGCTCGGCAATCCACGCGGCCCCGCCTTGGCGAAGCGAACGAAGCTCATCGAGCTCCGCATCGTAGCATGGCTTGAAAATCCCGCCATCACGCACCAATAGCGGAGGCTCATCCACGATGGCGTCATCGATGTCTCCCGCGAGCGTGCCTACCGGATGCAGCTGAGCAACAAGGACATTAATGGCTGGCTCTGCAACGCGGGCGGCGGCAGCCGCGAGGATGTCCAGCTTCTTCAGACTGGTTCCAAGTGCCTTGATGTCTCGTGGGCTAGCGGCTCCGGTGCAAATGCGGGCGACCAGCCGTTCGAGGTCACCGATTTCCCGGAGTGTGTCACGCACATCGGCGCGCGGCAGGCTGGCGGAACAGAAGGCAGCAATGCCCTCTTGACGCTCAGTGATGCCACCAACGGACAAGAGTGGCGCATCCAGCCAGCGACGAAGGAGCCGCCCACCCATTGAAGTGCGCGTCTGGTCAATCACCGCAAGCAGCGACTTGCCTTTTGCCTGATCAAGGAGGCCAGCGGTGAGCTCAAGGTTTCTCCGCGTGGATGCATCGAGGGTCATCGTGTCATCAAGCGACCAAATAGCAAGTGTCCGGATGTGAGGAACCGCCCCCTGCTGGGTTTCCTCAACGTAGTCGAGCAGGGTTGCCGCGGCTTCGATGCCAGTGCTGTAGTGATCACAGCCAAAACCACGCAAGGTAGTGACGCCAAAGTGGCGGAGCAAATCTTCCCGAGGGGTCTTTGGAAGCTTTCGTGTCGCGATACGTGTCAGGGTTGCGGGGCAGCGTGCCGCGATGGCATCCGCGAGCGCATCCTGATCTTCAGGAACCAGACACTCAGCCGGTGCGATGCGGGCGACTTCGGCAGCGATGGCAGCTTCCGTCGCGCCAGCCGGAAGCTCACAGACCAGGAATTCACCGGTGGAGACATCCACAACCCCGATGCCAGCAATAGGCGTCCGCAAAATGGCCGCGACGAGGAAGTTGTTTGAACGGGCATCGAGGAGCGCATCTTCGACGAGAGTCCCAGGCGTGACAACACGCGTGATGGCTCTACGGACAAGGCCTTTCGCCTGTTTTGGATCTTCGATCTGGTCACAAATGGCGACTTTATGCCCCTGCTGGACGAGGCGTGCGAGATAGCGGTCGAGGGCGTGGTACGGAACACCTGCCATCGGGAGGCGCTCCTCCATGCCATTGACATCCCGGCCCGTAAGCGTGATATCCAGTGCAGCAGCAATTAATGTGGCATCAACGCCATAGGCCTCAAAGAAATCTCCAACCCGAATCAGAAGGATGACTTCAGGACGCTCTGCCTTGAGCTCCATGTACTGCCGCAGCATCGGGGAGAGCTTCTCAATCGGTATTTCTGCCATATGGGGTAGTGTAGTGTACGCACCGGCGGTCTGCGAGACTGTCACTGCGGGAAGCGGGATCGCACTGTGGCTGTCGAAACTAATTTGTATAATCTGCAACCAATCGCGGTCGGAGCGAAGGTTCCCAGTGTTTCTCTACCGGATTTGGCGACAGCTCGAGTACATCCACTAGAGGATTACTACATCGAGCGTGGGCTTCTCTTGATTCTGGTACGCCACTGGAACTGTATTTTCTGTCGTGGTCAGCTGGCTGATCTACACACCCTTTTGCCATTGCTGGAACAGAAGACCCGCGTTGTTGTCGTGATGCCGCACAAGGCTGAATACCTTCGCACACGCCTGACCGGTCGCTATTCTCTCTCCTGTACGGTGCTATGTGACCCGGAGTATGCGTTGTACAAAGCGCTTGGCTACGGACATATGCGTGCAGGCGATGCGATTTCCCCAAGAGTTTTAGTGGATGGAGCAAAGCTGTTTTTGGGTGGGCACATTATTGGCTTACCCGATGGATCCATCGAGCAGCTGCCGGGTGTCGTAGCAATCCGCGCATCCGGGATTGTTTCCGCGCGCCACCAGCACGCATTTGCGAGTGATTATCTGACATCCGATGAGCTTCTCGAGTTCGCCGGACTTGCAGGCAGCTAGGGTATCCGGGGAAATCCGTATCGGGCCATCCGCCCTCCATGCTAAAATCAAAGCATGTCATACATCGTCAGTGTTGGAATGGAGTGCCATGCGGAGCTGCTGACTCACAGCAAGATGTTCTGCGGGTGCGAGAATGCCTTTGGCGGCGAGCCGAACACGCGTTGCTGCCCGGTGTGCCTGGGCCTCCCGGGTGCGCTTCCTGTGTTTAACAAGGAAGCCGTAAAGCATGTTTTACGTACATCCTTGGCGCTAGGCTGCACCATATCCCGCCGTACGATTTTCCACCGGAAGAACTACTTCTATCCTGACCTCCCGAAGGGCTACCAAATCAGCCAATACGGTCAGACACCGATTGGCATCGATGGCTTTCTTGAAATCGAGACGCCCGAAGGTGACTTGAAGCGCATCAATATAACCCGCGTCCACCTCGAGGAGGATACGGGGAAGTCTCTACACTCCGATGGCCTTGGTTATTCAGTGGTCGACTACAACCGCAGCTCTGTCCCATTAATGGAAATCGTCACGGCCTTCCCTCCTGATATCGCAAGTGGCGAGGAAGCGCGTCAGTATGCGGAAAACCTTCGGTTGGTGTTGCTGTACCTTGGCGTCTCGGATGGCAAGATGGAGCAGGGTTCTCTCCGTGCGGAGCCAAACCCGAGTATTCGTAAGGAAGGAGCTGAGGCTTACGGGACAAAGACCGAGCTAAAGAACCTCAACTCATTCCGTGCGGTGCAGCTGGGTGTTGAATACGAAGCCCGCCGCCAGGAAGCAGAGCTCGAGGCTGGTAAGCAGGTCTTGCAAGCGACGTATGGCTGGGATGCCGAAAAGGGCGTCACAGTTCTGCAGCGCCTTAAGGAAGGTGAGCAAGAGTACCGCTACTTCCCTGAGCCGGACTTAATTCCGATTGAGTTTACGGAAGATGAGATTGCAGCTGTCCTCGCAAGCCTGCCGGAGCTTCCTCTTGCGAAGAAGCGGCGCCTCATTGCCGACTACGGTGTGTCGCAGGGGGATGCCCTGCAGCTGATTCAGGATCAGGCGCTGGCAAACTACTTTGAAGCGGCTGCAACCGGTGCAAAGGATGCAAAGGGCGTTGCAAACTGGATTCTTGGTGATGTTGCCCGGCTCTCCAATGCAGCGAATATTGTGCCTTACGCATCGAAGATCACCCCTGAGCTGCTCCGCGGCCTCGTGGATGCGATTTCTGCCGGGACGATTACCGGGAAGATTGCCAAAGAGCTCATCGAGGAAATGTTCACAACCGGTAAGTCGGTCCAGACATTGATTGATGAAAAAGGTATCAAAGTCGTGGATGCCAGTGTTGTGATTGACATGGTGAAGCGTGCGATTGCTGCCAATCCTGATGTTGTTGCAAAGATTAAGGGTGGTCAGGAAAAGGCGATGGGCTTCCTTGTTGGGCAGGTGATGAAGGAAGCGAAGGGGCAGGCCCGCCCGGACGACGTAAACCGTTTATTGCTTGATGCGTTGGCTGAACTGCCTTAGCAGAGCACTTGAAACGACGTACATTTTTAAATAACGGCAAATTGAGCACAATTTGCCGTTATTTTTCATGATTTTGTAATATTGGTACGGTGTTATACGTAGTGTATGTATAGGGCAGAACACTCTGCCAAACGCACCACGGAATCACAACTCCATTCGACAGCGATGCAGATTTGGATGGTGGTGCATACATAATTGACCAGAAGACTCTGAAATCGTAATGGTCATCACAGAGGCAAGGACGGGATGATTGCTTATCCTGACTAAGGAGAATTGAAATGCTGTATCCCATATCAGACCTGACTCAGCCACCGGCTGTAACACAACAGAAGCCAGCACCAGAAACGGCTGCCCCCAAAGCTACCGATGGGCTGACTCCTGCGCAGATTGAGGTTTTGCTCAAAGGCGTACCCGTGTTTTCGCTCACAGATGCTGGTGGGCAACCGATTGTGAGCAAGGTCCCGGATGCAGCCAAAGGCGTGACGGCGATTTTCATGTCGCCAGGTACGGCTGGAGCAGCATTAGCCCAGATAAAGACTAAGAATGCTGAGCTAGCCACAAAGTTAAAAATCAATCCAGTGTCACTTTGGGACATCTATAAGCTCGCAACCAGCGAGACATCACCGTTTCTAATCCAGTTTGTTGCAGATCCAGCTGAATTGGATGCTGCTAAGCCATTGCTTAAGGAGGGACGTACCGTACGGGTGCCACTGTTTGTCGCAAAGAACAAAAAAGACAATGGTCTGCTTACGATCAACCAAAAAGGGTCGGAAGCTATCCCGATGTTTCTTAGCAAGAAAGATCTGGATAGTGTGCTGCGGAAATTTGGCAAGCCTGAGCTGCTCAACGAGATTACAACAGATGTTGTTGACCTCGAACAGCTCCTCGGATCACTAACCCGTATCAAAGATCCAAGCATTGCGAAAACCACTCTTGTACCGCCTACTGAGTCTTTGGATTTTCTCAAAACACAGCCTGTAACTAAACAAAACGCAAATGAATCGCAAAATTTAAAGACAAGACCTGGCTCAGAGGGGTCATCTTCCCCCATAGCAGGTGGAGTCAATACCAACGCAGCGGGTAAAGTGAAAACGCCTACAACGGTGCCGGCAAAGACTCCAGCCAAGCCGGCCACACCAAAAAAGAAACAGCCGTAAAACAGTTGATTGTTCAACTACACTTTCCGAGTGCGTTGTTACGTGCATTACGATAGAACAAAATTATGCTAAAACCATTATCCGTACAGTTCGGCATTACGGTTCGACGCCTTCGACAAGAGAAGGGGTTTGCGCAGGAAGAATTCGCTTACCACTGCGGAATCAACCGTACCTATATGACCGATGTTGAGCTTGGACGCCGCTCACCAACGATCGATATCTGCCGCAGAATATGCCGCGGACTCGGTATTGAGCTGAGCGCGTTCTTCATCGCCCTTGAATCGGATGGCTATACCGTCCTCCAAGACGATGGCACATCAAGCGAATAGCGCCGTCCCCACAGTGATGCCCAGTCGCAACGCAACCTAGAAACAGGTGCAAACGGATGGGCATCGGGGATTGGTTGCCACTGACCCCTAATCAATCTAAAACTATTACGTACGCGTTTTTGTACGTACCGCCGGATGGTAATCAATGCGTACCATGTACCCCGGCAACGTTACCGTGGCAGCACCGTAACGTAACCCACCTTAGTCGTAATCCCGACCTTCCCACTGATATTCACTGATGTTGTCTTACTGACCGGCTTTGAACTTGCCGTAAACACAACCGATGTTTGCCCCGCCGGCACAACCACATTCGCCGGAACTGTGAGAGCAACATTCCCCGATGTCAACATCACGCTCGTCCCGCCAGCAGGTGCTGGACCCGTGATATGAAGCGTGACATCAACCACCCCACCGCCTACCACCGTCGGACGGCTTGCCACAATGGAGCTGATTACGGGTGGAACAACACTTACACTCGTGGATTTCTTGAGTGTTCCCAGCTGGGCAACCATCAGTCCAGATGTCTTTGTCGCCACGACGCCCGCATGGATGGCGAAGACACCGCTTGCTGCGCCCGCTGGAATAAAGACCTCTTTTGGCGCTTGTATGGCAGGATTGCTAGAGGACAACACGACGGATAATCCACCACTCGGTGCAACACCCGTCAACAAAACGGTCCCCTGTTGTGTTGCGCCACCTGTCATCGATGACTGCTGCAGCTTCACCGATACCAGTGCAGCAGGATTCACCGTGAGTGTTCTTGACTTAGCCAGCGCACCCGCGGTGGCAGTGATCGTTGCGGTTACTTTTTGCTGGACTGGCGTCGAGCCAATGACAAACGATGCACTGGTTGCTCCCGCTGGAACATAAACCACCGCTGGGACATTGACAGCACCCTGATTACTTGAGATCCGTAGTTCAGCGCCAGAGCCAGGTGCTGGAGCCCCGAGTGTAATCGTCCCCGTTGCCGATGCACCGCTCGTAACCGATACAGCACTCAGCGACAA
>JBEEMN010000054.1:0-7209 GCA_041192625.1 Armatimonadota bacterium | reverse complement strand
TCGAAGACCCAATATGGCTTGCCAGTGGTCACATCGACGCAGTGGATAAAGCCACTGAAGTCAGCAACAAACATCAGATTTCCTACGATGCTTGGTGTCGATAAGGAGCGGTGAATCTTGTCATAGCGCCAAACAAGGCCTGTCTTCTGGAAGTTTCCACGCTTAGAAGGATCTATGCAGACCAGGCTGCCAAGTCCTTCTCCATGCTCAGGATCCTGTCCGATTGGGACGTAGACTTTTTCCTTGTACAGGACAGGGGTCGCAATGACTTCCGATGGTCCATTGAATGTCGCGTACTTGATCGGCTTGCCCGTTTTATCCTTGCGATACGTCGCAGGATTACAGTCAAACCTCCACAGCTCATCCATGACTTCAAAGTTGCCCTTGAGGGTGGTCTTGGTGTCAAGTCCGTAGCAATAGCCATCTCCGCCACCGAAGATCACGATGTCCTTACCGCTAACCTGACCACCGGCTGCACTAGACCAGTTAGAGTGGAGAGTTCGGCCGGACACTCCGGAGTTTTCCTCACCAAGCAGGGCGCCCGTGTTCTTGTCAAGCATCGCCAAGGCAGGAGCCTTGGGGTTTGGCATATTGGTGTGGGTCCAGTCAACACCATTGGATGTCGTCACTATCACCTTGTCGCCAACAATTAGTGGACCGCAGTTGGTGATGTTGTGTGGGAATACACCGAGCTCACGGCGCATGTCAAACCGCCAGAGGATGTCGGCATCCTGAGGGCCCATCGTAATGGATTGCTTTGTCCCAAGCGTTGAATACTTGGCTTCATCCTGATAAGGACCATCGTTTCCGTTGGCCATCCCATTGAGGTCAAGGCACAAAACTTCGCAGCGGTTGGTGACCACGTAGACCTTGTCGCCATCGATGGCAGGGGATGAACACAAGCCAAGAAATTCCCAGTCTGAGATTTTGCCAGTGCCAAGCTTTGGAATAGCGAGCTGCCACAGCATTTTGCCAGATTGCTCTTCGAGGCAGATAAGGACAGCACGGTCACCCGTCAGCCGTGGGTCCCGTGGCACTTCATTATTGGTTCCAATGAGGACTTTGCCCTTGGCAATGGTCATGTTGCCATAGGTTTGTGAGCCGAGCTTGGCGACCCACTTGACATTGCGTGTTGTCGCCATGTCAATTTCCTCAGAACCCTGGACATAACGACCAGCATCCCAAGTCTGTGGGAGTCCAACCTCAGGTGAGACCATGTTTCTGGAGGATGTTCCTCCCCAGAATGGCCAGTCTGCGGCATTGCCGACCAATGGAACAATCGCCGAGATGGCAACGGTGATAGCAGGAGCTAAGAAAGATTTTCGCATCGTGTTATCCTCAGCGGTTCGACTTTACAGAAATATTGTCTACGTAGACCTTGTACAGACTTTGTGGCGAAAAGCCAAAAATGCCTGGGGAACCTTGTCGGTGAACATTTTTGTGTTTCACCTCAATCGTCCACTTTGCTGGCTCAGGTTGTCCCTTTGGCCAAACCTTCGCACGGACTATGCCTGTGCCATCCGGTTGGACATCGACGCGGGCAGACATCACGTACCAAGTCTCAGGCTCCATCTTAAACGGAACCACTGCCTTGATACGCTCTTGGTTCGAGTTAATCTCGAGCTCCTGTGCGTTGCCATTCAAGACGACATAGTAGCGCTGGCAAACCAGTCCAACGGTTGACATTGTGCGCTTCGAACCATCCGCTCGGACTTCAGCCGTGATGGTGTAGTCCTTTTCATCCGGATGTCCAAAGAACACTGTCGCGCGTTGGAAGAAGATATTGTCGAGGGTCTTTGCAAACACCTTGGATGTGTCAAGGTCACGGACATCGAATTTTCCACGTGCGCCAATCCATGGAAGGGGCGGATACGCAAACAAAGGACCTGGCTCGTAGACATCCGGTTCCGTTGGCGTGAAGTTTTCAAAGTCGATGTTGAACGGAAGGGGTTGCACACTACGTCCACGCAGCGTTCCGCTTAGTGGGCCAATCGTCGCTTTGTAGGCTCCAGCGCTTGGGGCTCCCGCCGTAAAAACACCGTTATTGTCAAATGCACCATCGAGGGTCGACTTGACTTTCGCCGTCGGAGGGACAAACGAAGCAAATGTGGCATCGGTGACCGGAAGGTCCTTCACCGGAAGTCCATTTGCATCAACGCTACGAATGCGCACCTTGGCTTTGTCTCCAGTTCGGAGCAGCAGCTCGTTCGGGATTACCTGAAGGCTTGCCGCAGGGCCTGGTGCTGGATACTTTGCAACATCTTTCGGAAGACCAGCGGTCTGGTTTTTTGGCACGGTTGGGTTACCAAAGCAGTACAAGCCACCCGTTGTGAAGACATAGACACGGCCATTCCATACGGCTGGTGCACCGATTCCACGCCCTGCAAGCTGGGTCTTGGAGAGGATGATGCCCTTTGTTGCCGTCGGCTTAATGACGTAGAGCATGCCATTTTGGAATGGGATGTACAGCTTGCCATCCGCGTAGGTTGGGGATGCGTGGAGCTGATCTGGCGCGAGCTTCAGGGTCCAGATAACGGCCCCAGTGTTTGCATTGACCGCGTTCAGCTGACCGGTCGCGGTGGTTTCGTAGAGTGTGTCACCAACGAGGACTGGTGTGGATGAAACAGCCGTCAGCTTGTTACGCCAAACTTCCGCTGTTTTATCGAGGAGCGGTGGCTCGCCTTCTACGGGAGTGACCTTTGCATCGACTTTGACCGCAAGCATGCGGCCTTTTTCCGATGAATCAAGGTTTTCATCCCCGTGGATGCCAATCACTTTTCCCTTGTGCAACACGACAGTGGCATTCATTCCACCTGCGCTGACAGGGAGACGCCAGATCGTCTGACCGTTGCGTGCATTGACGCAGACCAGAGAACCATCCCCGGAGCCTGTGTAGAGCACGCGCTTTCCGTTCAGCCAGCCGAAAATTGGACGACCAAATGTGTTGTCCTTCGGGGCCTTACCTGGGCTTGCACTCCAAACAATTTCACCGGTTTTCTTGTCAAAGGCATACAAACGGTCCATCGCAGGACCATCCGCGCCCCAGTTACTGGTTACGCCGCGGATGATGACCAAATCCTTTTCAATCGTCGGCGCACCCGTCCGGCCATTGGTGAATGTCAGACGTCCAAACGCTTCCATCATCGGGATACGGAAGACGAGCTTGCCCTCAGATGTGTAGGCAACAAACTCACCAGCGGATGTCATCACATAGACATTTCCGGTCTCGGCATCCACGGTTGGGCTACCAATGGTGTAGCGATCATAGGTGATGTCGGATAGGAAGTCGTTGAAACCATGCTCCCACAGGATTTTCCCTGTTTGTGCATTCGCACAAAAGAGGACTTCTTGCAGATCTTGTCCCGTTCCGCGGTAGCCAAAGCCGTAGACCTTGTTTCCTGCGACGACGGGGGTGCCGCCTCCAGCGATCGGGATGGTCCAGCGGTGGACGGGCGTTCCAAGAGTAAGCTTTTCAGGAAGTCCTTTTTCACGGCTTACGCCAATGCCTTCCGGACCACGCCAGTTCAACCAACCATCGACATCCGCAAATGCAGCAGATGACATCATCAGCGCTGCTGCCATCATGGTTCCCGTAAGATTTCGCATATACTTCATTCCTAACTATGCCCGCTTCAGGTCCACACAGACCGCCGTGCCTTCGTGGCTACGGGCATACAAACATCCACCTGCGAGTGTCGGATGGCTCCAGCAGGTTCCACTCAGAATCGAACTTCGTGAGCGCTCGGTTAGCTTAAGCGGATCAGCATCGAGCAGAATCAGTTCGCCCCGCTCGCTTAGAACGATTAGGAGACCATCGGCCATGATCAAACCACCCTTGCCGATGCCTCGAAGGGCCCACTTCTCCGCACCAGAGCGTGCATCGAGACAGCGTAATGTGTTCTCATCGTTGCCGAAGAGGTGACCGCCGCTGAGAATACAGGTGTTGAAGTGGTTCCGCATCGTACGGGATTCCCAAAGCTGCTTTGGTGTTCCGCCAGCGAGGCTGACCAATGCGCCACCCTTGCCGTAGTTGGATGCAATAAAGACATCATCCCCGATGAAGATGGGGTCCGCAGCGTTGACATCGTAGGATGTTTGCCACGGGAAGGCCCAGAGCTTGCGTCCGGTTTGTGGGTCGACGCCCACTAGTTCCTTGCCGGAGAAGACCGCGAGGATTGTTTTACCACCGATGGTTGTCTTTACAGGAGTTGCGTAGCCGGTTGGGCCTCCGCCGCTCGCCCAGACAATCTTTCCAGTCGCGCGGTCAAGTGCCGCCCCGGTTACACCGATATTGACATAGACGCGGTTGCCATCAACGAGTGTCGAGCCAGCAAATCCCCACGTCGGAATCGGACAGCGGGTTTCTGCTGCGACCGCCCGCTGCCAAACAAGCTTACCAGTGTCCGCTCCGAGGGCGTAAACAACACCTTCACGGCTGACGGAGTAGACAACTCCTCCGACAACACAGGGTGTTGCCCGCGGTCCACCGTAGTCACCAGGTGAGCAAGGGTAGGAATACTTCCAGATGAGCTTGCCTGTTTTTGCATTCAGGGCCGCGATGGTATCGGTTCCCGCCACGTTTCCACTGACAAATGCCTTGCCATCGGCGACGGCGATTGTCGACCATCCCTCACCAATCTGTGCGGTCCAGAGCTGCTTTGGCTTGCCAGCGCGAAACGTTCGAAGGAGTCCCTTTTCAGAGCTCGTGCCATTGCCGTTTGGTCCGCGCCAAACCGGCCAGCTCTCAGATGAAGATCCTGGACCTATCATTTTCCACCTGCCTTCACATCGTAGCAAAGCAGCACATCCATGTCGCGGATGTACAGCTTACCGTTTGAAACGACTGGGTACGGCCAACTAGGAGCGGTGCTGCGTTCCGGCTGCTCAAAACGTCCAAGCTCAGTGTATTTCGCTGGTGTCGCCTCAACGAGAGCAATCGGACCACGCTCGGACCGACAGATGAGCATGCCATCTGCGAATGTCACAGAACCCTTGCCTACACTGCGGTCTGTCCACACAACCTTGCCGGTTTTGAATTCCATGCAGGTGAGGTTTGAGTTATCAAAGCCATAAATGTGATCGCCAACGAGGACCATCCCACCGTGGTGATTCTGCATTTCCTTCGTGAAGTAAACCTGCTCCGCGGTCGTGCCGGTAGCCGTCTTGGTTAGCTTTGCCAGTCCTCCACCGTTTTGATAAGCAGATGCCGCGAAGACAAAGCCATCTTTATAAATCGGAGCAGAGCAGTTGATTCCTTGCCGGCAGGCTGGGGCATCGTAGTTCCAAAGGAACTTTCCAGTCGATGCTTCAACGCCTACGACAGCGCCTGCAAGAAACTGAACGATTTGTCGTGACCCGGTGACATCCGCGATGATTGCAGATGAATAAGATGCATCATTTCGGCCTGGCACGTTGGAGACCCAGACTTGCTCACCAGTCTTTTTGTTGAGCGCAACGATGGACTTGGCACCACCTGGTGTGACGATGACATTGTTGCCATCAATCAAAGCAGATTCCGAGTAGCCCCATGTCGGGACACGTCCGCCAAATTCCTTGACCATATTGCGGCGCCAAACAATGGCACCTGTGGCTGTGTCCTGGCAGATGACATCTCCGGCGACGCCAATGGAATACATCCGGTTGCCTTCAACCGTTGGCGTAGAGCGGGAGCCATAACCACCTTGGGCGGCATCGAGCTTGATCGCCTTTGCAATCGGTGTAGCCCAGATATCCTTGCCTGTCTTTACATCCTTGGCCCAGATGACTTCATCGTCACCGCGGAGACCTAGACCGTAAATGCGATTTCCGACAATACTTGGCGTCGCGTGCGCATCCCCACAGCCCTTTGCTGACCAGAGCAGCTTCGGGCCGGTGCTCGGCCAGGATTTCAGGAGACCGGTTTCTTTGGAGATGCCAGTTCTATCCACGCCGCGGAATTGCGGCGAGTCTGTTGGTGCAAGGGATGTGAACCGCGGGGCGGCAAGCGTAGCCGTTACGAGTGCGACAGTGAGCAAAGACATCATCATTTCCTACTCCCTCCAAAAACCATTGTCATTACAATTGCAGTGGGAGGTCATCCCGTTAGGGATGACCTTTGACCAACTAGTCTGCGAGGCCGCTGGCCTCGACCTTACCTGCGTAGAAGCCGCCTTTGGCTCCGATGGTATAGACCTTTAGAACTTTTCCAGGACCCATCACAGTGAATTGCTGTGTTGTGGTCTTGGTGTCAGTGGCAGGAATGGAGCTTGCGTGGCCATCGACCCATGCAGCATTGAAGGTGCTTGAGTGGCGCGCCTGAACAAGTTGGACCTGCATCCCTGGATATGGGGATGTACCTACATTTCCATCGTAGAGCAAGATGGTCCCAGTGGTGTTTTGCACTGCAGCAAGCGTAACTGGTGTTGCGCCAGGGAAGAAGCCATTCGTCATGAGGCCACCGTTAACAACGATACTGGTCCACGGTGGCGTGTTCGGACATGGTGCACCCGTGGTCAGCTGGGTATTGATGGCATCCTTGTCGGATGGGCAGCGGTTGATCTCATTGTTCTTCACATACGGAGAAACAACGCTGTAGAACGTGTCGACACACTGGCCATTCAGGTTTGCGGAGAATGGGAACGTCTCATCGTAATCTTGAACGTACATCAGGGATGCGGTTGCATACTGCTTTTGGTTGCTGAGACAGGATGCCTGGCGGGCCTTTTCGCGTGCTTGTGCAAAGACTGGGAAGAGGATTGCCGCAAGGATTGCAATGATGGCGATAACGACTAGGAGTTCAATGAGTGTGAATGCGCGACGAGATGTCATTAATAAGGTCTCCTGAGGATAAATTACACCGCCAAACGGCAGAGTTCCTCTGTGTGTGATTCTGCTACATGTCCTGACAGCATTTCCAGTCTATCCGACGACGTACGTGGCAAATCTGTTCATTGGCAGCAGTTAAACAAAAACAGCCCCTCTGATGAGGGGCTGTCGGGATTCACTGGTTAGACAGCCTTTGCGGTCTTGACCGTCTGGATGATTCGTGCAGCCACCTTGTATGGATCTGCTGCGGAGTTTGGCCGGCGGTCTTCTAGCCAGCCCTTCCAGCCGCGCTGAACCGTTGCCATCGGGATACGAATCGATGCGCCGCGGTCTGAGATGCCGTAGGAGAACTCATTCCAAGGAGCAGTTTCATGCTTGCCGGTTAGGCGCATGTGGTTGTCTGGT
>JBEEMN010000053.1:0-7212 GCA_041192625.1 Armatimonadota bacterium | reverse complement strand
AACATAAACATTGGCGGACATTTCGCCGACCATAAATTTGACAGTGTTAGAACCCGCGTGTTACGCTCGGAATGCTCGGTGTATCGCTGTTGATGTTTTGATGATATGCGTGGAGGAATGAACGGGTCGATACGCGTTCAGTACTGCATGATCAAGGATTCAAAGTGTCATTTCAAGCATACATAAGCAACATTCAGGCAAAGACGGGCAAGAGCCCTGAGGACTTCAAGGAACTCGGTAAAGCAAAAGGCTTTCTCGAGAATGGCGTTCTCAAAGATGGTGTGAAGGCTGGCGTAGTTGTCGCTTGGTTGAAAGAGGACTTTCAGCTTGGCCACGGACATGCCATGGCGATTGTGGCTTTGTTCAAGGGCAAAACAGAATAGCCGTTCATGCTGGTAGCGATGTTGAATAGTTTGAATAAGGATATGCGCACTATGAAGACTCAAATGATTACAGCCGCAGCACTTACAATGCTGGGTGTTGTCGGAGCTGCTCCTGCGATGGCACAGCAGGCACCGATTGTCCGTGGTACTGCCGCTGACCTCCGTGTTCTCCGCCCGATTGCTGGTGAGATTGTTGCTCCAAGTGTTTTCCCGCTTGAGATTTCCTTCACTGCAAAGACCCAATCCAAGATCAAGGCTGCTGAGCTTTCCGTGGATGGTGTTCGCTGGGTTCGCCGCGACTTTGAAAGCCCATTTGCAAAGTTTGTCCTTAGCTTTGAGATAGATGGCCGCTCACTTACCGCTGGCTTGCACTCTGTGGTTGTTACACTGATCGCCGAAGATGGCAGCACCAGTGAAGTAACCGTTCCTGTGAACGTTGATGGCGTGCGCACTGCTCCAGCCGCTACATTCACAAACCGAACCGCGACCGCCGGTCCTGATCTTGCATTCCGTGCACTGCCTAAGAAGCTCATGGGCGCTGTTGAAATCGGCGTCAATATCAAGGATGAGCAGCTTCATCCTTACGTCTCCTTCTTCGTTGACAAGCAGTTCAAGACCCTCAAGAACTATCCGCCATACTCCTTCGTTTGGGACACAACCACCGTTGGAAATGGTTACCACCTTGTTGAGGCAACCGCTTACATCGAGTCTGCAAATGCAACATCCACGCAAAAAATGCAGGTCTACGTCGACAACCCAGGTGGTTTCACCACCCGTGTTGCGCCGACCCCGATGCCAAAGCCTGTTGTCGTAGAGCCATCCGCTCCAAAGTCAGTAACAACATCCATCCCTGGAACAGTTATCCCATCCGCTGCTGTTGCCCGCCTCTCGGCGATCACAACGACGGTTGTTGAGCCGATGCCATCCTTGGCTGGCGGAATCCGCGTCGCAAGCCGCTCGCTAACCCCGATGTCTGCTGCTGTCGTCGTTCCAGCCGGTGCTGCCATCACGGCTGCACCTGAAGCGCTTGGAACACCTGCACTCGCAGGAATGGCATCCAAGGCTGTCTCCATCATCACCCCAATCGCACGCCCAGTTGCTGTTGCTCCAGTTTCGGCTGTTGGACCACGCACCACGGTAAAGCCTTTTGCTGGTGAAGTTGTAAAGCGCACCATGAGCCCTGTGGTTCGTGCTGCTGCACCATCCGCAAACCTGCCTAAGCTCGGCGTTGCTGCACTTGCTAAGCTTCCTGAGCTCTCCAGCAAGACACTGCAGATTGCATTCGATGGCACACAAATCGCATTCGATGTTGCACCTCGTATCGAGAATGGTTTGCCACTGGCACCATTCCGCCAGATCTTCGAGCACACCGGTGGCCAGGTTTCCTGGGCACACAATGCGAAGACGGTACGTGCTGTGAATGCTGACCGTGAAGTTTCCTTCAAGGTCGGCGGATCCACCGCTAAGGTCAATGGCGAGAACGTCAACATCGGACGCAAAGTCAATGTTGAATCCGGTCGTGCGATTGTTCCACTGTCCTTTGTTGGCCAGGCCCTCGATGTTGATGTCAACTTTGACCCAGCAACCGGTCGCTTGGAAATCAAGAGCCAGAAGTAAGCTTTGGGCAAGCTGCCCAGCGCGAACGCAAAACCCCGGCAGAATCTGCCGGGGTTTTTGTTTGACTGACATCCGTATTGCTAACCCCGATGAAAATGTAAAAGCCCGCCAGAGCTTGGCGGGCCTTTTCGCATTGAGAGAGCGTGCTTACTCTTTTGCGGTACTCGGTGTTGCCGCAGGAGCCGGCGTTGCCGCCGCCGCTGGAGCACTCTCGGTCGTCGTCGTTACAGGAGCAGGCGTGGCTGCGGGTCCACTCCCTTTGTAATCATTTACGTAGAAGCCACTTCCCTTGAAGGAGATACCAACGGGGTAAATAATCTTCTTAACAGGCGCATCGCAGCGCTCGCATACCTTGATAGGCTCCTCGGTGATGCGCTGCTCGCGCTCAAACTCGTGTGAACAAGCAGTACAGCGGTAGCCGTAAGTCGGCATGTCAATTCCTCCGAAACAATAAGTCGTAGGCAAAAGTCTACCATTTTGATCCTTCTGACATTGATGCGTATCCCGTAGACTGAACACCATGGAAAGCAACCTTCCCACGACCGAGCTGATCAATGATCTCAGTAACAACCTCGATCAGCTATCAACATTTGAAATGCTTGCGATCATCAACCAAGAGGATGCTAAAGCAGTCGCAGCCGTGCAGTCTGTCCTTCCAAATATCGCAGCTGGGGTTGATCGCATAGCCGATGCATTCCGCTCTGGAGGGCGTCTCGTATACATCGGGGCCGGGACGAGCGGGCGCCTTGGCGTTCTGGATGCCAGTGAGTGCCTCCCAACATTTGGCGTTTCACCGGAAATGGTCTTTGGGATTATCGCTGGCGGCGAGCGTGCCCTCACCCGTGCCATCGAAGGCGCCGAAGATGATGCAGCTGCTGGTGTGCAGGCGATACGGGATGCTGACATTCAGTCTGTTGATGTCGTCGTTGGTATCAGCGCAAGTGGGGGGGCTCCATTTGTACGGGCAGCGCTAGCGGAAGCAAAACGCCGTGGGGCTACGACGGTTGGGATTGCGAATAGTCAAAACGCGCCTCTCTGCGCCGATGCAGATATACCCATCGAGGCTGTTGTGGGCCCCGAAGTGCTGCAGGGTAGCACACGGATGAAGAGTGGGACTGCGCAAAAACTCATCCTCAATATGCTTAGCACAGGTGCGATGGTTCGCATTGGCAAGACGTACGGCAACAGAATGGTCGATGTGCAGTGCTCAAATGCAAAGCTGGTCAAGCGCGCACAGCGGTTGGTTGCGGATATCGGGCAGGTTTCAGATCCCGCGGCTGCCCAGACATTCCTCGATGCGGCAGGCGGTAGTGTGAAAACCGCCATCGTGATGGCGCGGCGCGGCGTGGACAAGTCGGCTGCCGATGCGCTGCTTCGTGCATCGGATGGCTTTTTGTCAAGGGTTATCGATCTGTAGAGGAACGCTTGATGACCGCTATGCGGAAGGTGGCACTTCGCTATGGGCATCCACGCCTAGGGTGGCAAGCATTCTTATGAACTCTGGATTCGCGAGAAGTGCCTCAACTTCGAGGATGGTCCACGGCGCGTAGGCTCCTGGGACATGGCGGCAAAGGTAAACAAATTCGCCCCATGTAGTCCACGCACACGCATCCACTTCCTGTGGGTTCGGCGTTGCATCTTGATCAATGATAGCGACGAATACAGGGCAGAGTTCATTTTCGACGATGCCATCTAGCTCCGCTCGGTAGCGGAAGTCCGGTGCCATGCAGGACATTTTCGCGGCTGTCGTTATACCGAGTTCATGACGCATCCGGCGGTAAACAGCACACTCATTCGACTCATTAAGAGCGGGGTGTCCGCAGACTGAGTTCGCCCACATACCTGGCCAGGTGATTTTGTGGAGTGCACGGCGCTGTGTTAAGAGCTTGCCATCCCGGCGGAAGCAAAAACAACTGAAGGCACGGTGCAGGGGAGTCGAATCCGTATGGACGGTTGCCTTTGGAGCAGTGCCTAAAACGTTGTTGGCATCATCCACGAGGACGACGATTTCCTGTGCTGTCTGGTTGTGCAACATGTATCCAGTAGACCATATCCACGGGCATCCGGTACCCAAAGAATTGTCCGGATTTCACATCACAGGAAGACTAAAAAACAACGACGCGATAGAAATTTCCGTGGCTGTAAACCATTGGAATATAGTCGTTGAATCCATCCTGATAAAACCTCCGAAAATCCCGTAAGTTTAAGAAATCAACATCTTGAACTCGCTTGCGTGCAGCGGTAACATTTGGATGCTGGCAGTCGGATGGCGTGAGTGCCAATCTGGCTGCGGAAGAGACTTTTGGAAAAGGAAGATCAGAAACATGCTTAAGCCTTTAGGTGATCGTATTGTTGTGAAGCCACTCGATGCTGAAGAGAAGACCAGCGGTGGTATCGTTCTCCCGGATAGCGCCAAGGAGCGCCCACAGACCGGTGAAGTAATTGCAGTTGGACCAGGCAAGACCCTCGACAATGGCACCGTTGCCCTCATGGAAGTGAACGTTGGCGACAAGGTCGTTTACTCCAAGTACGGCGGAACCGAGATCAAGGTTGACGGACACGATGTCCTCATCATGCGCCAAGATGACATTCTTGGAGTTGTGGAAGGTTAATCATGGCAGCTAAAGAATTACAGTTCAATGAAACCGCACGTCGCTCCCTCGAGCGTGGCGTCAACATCCTCGCTGATGCCGTCAAGGTCACCCTTGGCCCAAAGGGACGCAATGTTGTCCTCGAGAAAAAGTTTGGCAGCCCGTCCATCGTCAATGATGGCGTAACAATTGCCAAGGAAATCGAAGTCGAAGACAAGTTCGAGAACATGGGCGCACAGCTCGTTCGCGAAGTTGCATCCAAGACCAACGATGTCGCTGGTGATGGAACCACGACTGCTACCGTTCTCGCACAGGCCATCGTCCGCGAAGGCATGCGTAACGTTGCTGCAGGCTCCAACCCAACCGTTATCAAGCGCGGTATCGACAAGGCTGTAGAAGCTGCAGTCGCTGAAATCCGCCGCATCGCGACTCCTGTCGAAGGTGCAGAGGCTATCACCAACGTCGCAACTATCTCGGCAAACGACCGCACCATCGGTGAGCTCGTCGCCAAGGCGATGGAAGCTGTCGGCAAGGATGGCGTCATCACGGTTGAAGAGTCCAAGGGCACCCAGACCGAGCTCGAGCTCGTTGAAGGAATGCAGTTCGACAAGGGCTATATCTCTCCATATATGGTCACCGATGCAGAGCGTATGGAAGCCGTCCTCGACGAGCCATACATCTTCCTCTACGAGAAGAAGATCTCCGCTGTCGCAGACCTCATCAAGCCTCTTGAAACCGTCTCCCGTGCTGGCCGCCCGCTGGTCATCATTTCGGAAGATGTCGATGGCGAAGCGTTGGCAACCTTGGTTGTCAACAAGATTCGTGGCATCCTGAATGTGGTTGCTGTCAAGGCTCCTGGCTTTGGCGATCGCCGCAAGGCCATGATGGAAGACCTCGCTATCCTCACCGGTGGCAAGTTCATCACCGAAGACCTCGGCATCAAGCTCGAGAACCTCGATGACCTTTCCTACTTCGGACGTGCAAAGCGCATCGTCATCACCAAAGAAGACACCACCATTGTTGAGGGTGCCGGTGAACCAGATGCAATCCAGGGACGTATCGCACAGATCAAGGCTCAGATCGGTAACTCCGATTCTGACTACGATCGCGAAAAGCTCCAGGAGCGCCTTGCAAAGCTCGCCGGTGGCGTTGCTGTCATCAAGGTGGGCGCTGCAACCGAAACTGAGCTCAAGGAAAAGAAGCTGCGTATCGAAGATGCACTTTCTGCAACCCGTGCAGCGGTTGAAGAAGGCATCGTCCCAGGCGGCGGAACCACGTTGTTGAAGGCAATCGATGCCATCAATGCACTTGAGTTCGTTGGTGATGAAAAGATTGGCGCAGCGATCATCGCACGTGCTCTCGAAGCACCACTGCGCACCATCGCTGAGAATGCTGGTCAAGAAGGCTCTGTTGTTGTCTCCAAGGTTCGCGAAGGCGGCCTCGGCTACAACGCAGCAACCAACACCTACGAAGACCTCATGGCAGCCGGTGTCGTCGATCCTGCAAAGGTCACCCGCTCCGCTGTTCAGAACGCTGCATCCATTGCTGGCCTCGTTCTGACCACTGAAGCACTGATCGCTGAGCGCCCTGAGCGTGGTTCATCCGCGCCAGCTGGCGGCGGCGCACCAGGAATGGGCGGCTACTAAGCCTAAGCCGTGACCGCTTCGCGGTCACACTGTGGAATGACCTCCCGGGCGAACTTCGCTCGGGAGGTTTTTTTGTGCCATCCAGCAGGATGCCGCGGGGTAATCAGAGAACGGGTTGCTATGGAGCAACCTTTGCACATCATGATTATCGGGGCGCACCCGGATGACAACGAGCTGAACTGCGGCGGTCTCACTGCACGCCTGACAAATAGGGGACATAAAGTCCGCTATGTTTCTGTCACAAATGGAGACAAGGGCCACTTTGCAGCCGAGTACATCGACAACCCCGCTCTCCTTGCGGAACGCCGGCTTCTCGAAGCGCAAAATGCTGCTGCGACGGTCGGTGCGGATTATGTCTGCCTCAATGTCCACGATGGCGAGGTCTATGTGGATAAAGAGACGACTGAAGCCATCATCCGACCGATTCGTAGCTTTGGCGAACCGGGCAAGGGACCCGATCTCGTCATCTTCAACCGGACGGTTGACTATCATCGCGACCACCGCTACACAGCGCAGCTGGTTGTGGATGTCACCTATATGCTGACGGTTCCGATGATGTGTCCTGATACGCCATTTCTAACCCGGATGCCGGTGTTTGCGCACTGGTTCGATGTTTTTACAGAGCATGGCGCTTTTGTTTCTGAGATTGCTGTTCCGATTGATGATGTCTTTGAGCAGAAAGTGGATGCGGTTGCGTGCCACATTTCCCAGCTCTTCGAGTGGCTTCCGTACAACGCCGGGCAGCTTGATAGCGTGCCTGCCGATGATGCAAGCCGGCGCGAACGACTGCATGAGCAGCTCCTTGCCCGCGCTTCCGTTCGTACTGTGGCTTCCAAAGACGCGCGCTTACACGGTGATCCAACCGCCGTTTCGGTAGAGGCATACAGGATTTGTGAATATGGGCGACGACCATCGGATGGTGAACTTCGACAGCTGTTCACGATTGATGGCTAGTCACCGCTGATACACTGAGGC
>JBEEMN010000052.1:0-7287 GCA_041192625.1 Armatimonadota bacterium | reverse complement strand
CAAAGCGTCAGCGATTGTCGATGCTTACGATGTTCGCCCCAAAGATGTAACACGAAATCTTGACACACTGAGCGGTGGGAACCAGCAAAAGTTTATGGTTGGCCGTGAGCTTGAACGCAATTACAATTATGAGATCATTGTAATCGACCAACCCACTCGCGGACTAGATCGGGCTGCGAGCGCCGGTATCACTCAAAAACTTATCGCAAAGTCCCTCCAGACAGGCACGGCTATCCTCGTGTATTCCGATGACCTTACATTTCTGATAAACACCTGCGACACGATTAGTGTGGTTTCAAGTGGTCAGCTTGTGCAAACCAGACCGTCCACAGAATGGACTGAAAAGTCACTCGTTGAGGCCATCGTTTAGTGAAACACGCGAAAACGTTGTTTGCCCTGATAGGCATCGCCTTTGCAGCATTCGCCCTTTTGCGCCTGCAGCCGGATGTCGTCAAAATCGCCTTTGGTTCGCCAATGGCCCTCTTGCGCTTTCTTACCATTGGCACTCCCCTGCTACTCGCGGGCTTAGGAGTCCATGCATGCCTCGCAACTGGGCGAATACTCATCGCGGGAGAAGGCATATATGCCGCTGGAGGGCTGACAGTAGCCATCGTTGGAACATCTCTGTCAAACACCCCTCTCGGGTTATGGGCCGGGCTAATCCTGGCATTCGCCATCGGTGGATGTGTTGGGCTTCTCATCAGCTGGCTCAGGGAGAACAAAGGCGTTCATGAAGTCATCAGCGGTCTCCTGTTGAACTACATCCTTCAACTTCTAACGCGTTACTTGGCAAACGGACCGTTCCGAGACCCTACTTCCGATGCTCCTCACACACGGGAACTGCCTTGGACATTACCTCTGCTGTATCCAGGCTCGGACCTCAATATCGGGCTTTTGATCGGGTGTATCCTGATGGCAGGTTACATTTATGTCTTCCACAAAACCGTTATTGGTCGCTTCATACGGTCTTTGGCAACAACGGATGGTGTAGCAAATGTCGCAGGGCTCCCACCAAAGCGAACGCGTATTTTAGTGATGGTGGTTTCAGCGGGCATTATTGGACTTTGTGGCGCGATTTCGATCGGATCAGCCGGGCCATTCAGGAGATTCCCTGCTGACTTTTACGGAAGCGGTGTAGGGTTTGATGGCCTCATTATTGGTTTACTGGCAGGACCAAGTGCTTGGTTGCTCCTTCCATCCACCCTATTGATCGCCTGTTTATCTCACCTCTCCGATGCCTTGTCACTTGCAACATCCCTTCCTCGCCAGGTTGGCTCACTTGCAGGAGCTCTCTTGTTTCTGCTAGCTGCGGCTTTACGCTACAGAAAGCAATCCCGGTCTTAGTCCAATGAGAGGTACATTGCAACGATGACCCTTGTTCCGTGGCTTGCCGCAACGACAAATCTTGGACTGCCGGTGATGCTGGCTGCCACAGGTGGCCTCATCTGTGAAAAGTCAGGGACGGCTGCCCTTTTTTTAGAAGGCACGATGCTTACCGCAGCGTTTATCGCCATTCGGACAGGCGGTGGAGTCACTGGTCTTATCTGTGGTCTGGCTGCAGGCGTCACAGTAACCAGCTGCCACTATCTGCTTGTCAACCGTGCAAAGGTAAAGGATGTCATCGCAGGTGTGGGACTCAATATGCTGGCGCTGGCTGCAACATCATTTTGTGAGCGGATTGTCCCATCCGCGGAAAGTGTCACAACACTCTCTACGACATCAGGTGTTCTTGTCGCTGCGAGCTGTGTTGCCCTCCTGATAGGGTGCCTTACAAATCCAAAGCTGCGTTTACGACTTGACATCACTGGGGAATCGGCATTACAGGCACGTATTTTTGGAATCAACACATCGCGTGTAAAGCTGGCATCTCATATCGCTGCTGGAGCACTCGCGGGCGTTGGAGGAGCTCTTCTGCCGCTGATGGGTATCGGAACATTTGTTGAAAACATGACAAATGGTCGTGGCTATCTGGCGTTGGCGGCAATTGTGTTCGGACGGTGGGAGCTTAGATCCGTAATTGCTGCATCGATTGCGTTTGCAGCTCTGGATGCACTCCAGCTTGTTGCATCCACTCAAGGCATAAAGGCCGATGCCGACTTACTTTCGATGATGCCCTACCTCGCCGGTCTTATCGCGCTCATCGTGAGAACGAAACGCACCGCCGGCCCAGCAGAGCTATCAAGGTAGATATGACTACGTGTTAGACGCGAGCATTGATGCCTTCGCGAACATTCGCGACTGAGAATCTATCGTTCGGTGCTACGGAATACGCAAAAGTTGAATCCGGTTCAGTGGGAACCAAATCGCCTGCGCTTTGCCGACGATCCGGCTGGTCTCAAGTGGTCCCCACATATGGCTGTCATGTGAGAAGTTTCGGTTATCACCGAGCATAAAGACTTCATCCTTACCGATGGTAAGAAGCGGGAGCACATAGTCAGGATCTTCTCGTGTATACGTCTCAGGGGCTAACTTCCCGTTGATGAGCGTACGCCCAGGGACGATTTTGAGTTCTTTTCCAGCATCAATCAGCTGCTGCGCCATTGACACCGTGAGGGATGTACCATTTGTCTTGGTGTATTCCTGTAGCTTGGTTTTCAGGTGAGTTTGAAAGTCCGAAATGCTCATCGGTGCACCAGCATCAACACTTACACCCGTTTCAAGGAACTTTACAGACCCCTCCTGCGACGTGAGGATTTCACGCAGCAAACGGTGCCAATCCATTCCCGTCATTGCAATGGAATCGATCTCACGGTCACCAGCAAAAATCTTTGGCGGCTGCACTTCAATCGTGTCGCCTTCGATGGCTACGCACCGCTTGATAAAGTCCAACTTCTTACCGTTCGTAGCCGTTGGTGGCGCATCAAAGACAATGATGTCACCGCGCATCGGCTTACCAAGACGATACGAAATGCGATCGACAACAAGCCGGTCATTCACTAAGAGGGTATTGACCATTGACTCAGTCGGAATGTAAAACGCCTGCGCTACGAACGGGCGGATGATCAGAAATGCCAGTGCAAGCACAAAGGCGCACGTATCACAGAGATCACTAATGCCACGCGCAATCGGATGATCCGTCTTTTTGAATACAAACCTGAAAAAAGTCGCCCCAGCAATCACAGCGATAATGACGGGCAAGGGTAAGTTTGCTATTTGGTCAGTGATTGGGGTTGGTGCTTGGTCATTCATCTTTGGGATCCGGGTCTACAGCATACGGTTCGGGTTCCGATATTGGCAACCTCACCGTAAAAGTTGACCCTATTCCCAGCTCACTTTTGACAGTGATTGTCCCCATATTAGCTTCGACAATATGCTTTACGATGGAAAGCCCTAATCCGGTTCCGCTGGTCGTGCTTCCTTGATCATTGACCATCTTACGAGCGCGATCAGCGCGCCAAAAGCGCTCAAAAATTCGCTCTGTGTCCTCAACCAACATCCCAATACCAGTATCGGCAATTGACAGTGTTGCATCCTGGCCGACCTGAGCGCATGTAACATGCACGGATCCGCCTTGAGATGTGTACTTGATGCCATTGTCAATCAGATTGAAGACAACCTGATCCAGCTCTGAGTAGTCGGCGCAAATGAAAACATTGGTATCTGGTAGGGATAGATTGTACTGAACACCTCTTCGATCAGCAACGGATGCCAGCCTGTCGTACACATCCTGAACGACATCACGCAAGTCAAAATGTCCAAGTGAACGAACCGTCGACTCGGCACGGGTAAGTAAAAGCAAATCTTCAGAGAGGCGAACAAGCCTATCAACTTCCTTAATAATTGTTCCAAGGAAGCGCTCTGACATCACTGGGTCACTGATTGCACCGTAATTGAGCGTCTCTGCTAGCGCCCGAATGCTTGCAAGCGGCGTACGAAGTTCATGGCTTACATTTGCAACAAAGTCTGTACGTACCGTACGCAAATGCTCGATATCGGTAAGGTCTGAGAAAAAGAGAGCTACGAGCGACGCAGAATCGCTACCGCTGCTCACGGCCCTTACCTGAAATGTCAGGTCTTTGGTGGAACGAATGATAATTGATATGGGACCAGCTTGGCCTGAACGGATTGCCTTCTTTGCAATCTCATCCAGCTGTTTGTTTCTGGTGATTGCAAGCAACGACTTTCCAACTAAACCCTTGCCACGCTTCTTATCTAGCGAAAACAATGCCTGCGCATGCTTGTTAATGTGCCGAATGTCGCGTTTGCTGTCAACAACAAGAAACGGAACATCAAGCGCATCTGACAGCCATGTCCATCCCGGCCTCATGGCTGGAACTTATAGCCGATTCCCCTGAGGGTCAGCAAGTGAACCGGCTTCGATGGTTCCGGTTCAATCTTTTCACGCAGCCAACGGATATGGACGTCCACCGTACGCTCATCAACAACCGACTCACCACCCCAGATACGCTCAAGCAGCACGGACCGCTCAAACACACGTCCTGGATGCGTAACCATTAACGCAAGAACTTCAAACTCTTTGCGTGACAGCTTGACCTCACGGCCATTAATGGCCACAGAGCGCTTATCGGTGTCAATCGTCATCCCTAACGATGCAGAAACCAACAGATCCGTTGCAGGATTCTCATCGGATGTCGTTCTGGACCGGCGAAGAAGAGCCTTGACACGGGCAATCAGTTCCCGTGTTGCAAATGGCTTGAGCACGTAGTCGTCGGCTCCAAGTTCGAAGCCAAGGACACGGTCTGATTCAGCAATCCTCGCTGTGAGCATGATGATTGGAACATTGCTGCCCTGCTGCCGAATCAAACGGCATACATCAAACCCTGAGCCCTGAGGCAACATTACATCGAGCAAAATCAGGTCAGGCTTTTCTTCCTTGAAGATTCTTAATGCCTCATCTGCATCTGCAGCTGTAACCGTTGTATAGCCTGCCTGACGGAGGTTATAAGAGATAACCTCTGATAGAGTTGGCTCGTCGTCAACGACAAGTATTTTGGCATCATTCATCAAAATTATTGTTTCATTGCAAGTACAGTACTGTCATTAACCAAAGATTAACGTAAACAGTATATTGCCATCTTTTTCATGTCTGTGGGATATTGAACCCGCGGCGCCCGCTTAGCGTCTATCAACCCCGGCTCATGAACTTTTCCATCAACACATCCCCAGAACATGCATTCCCGACCGTGGATTTGAATGAAATCAAACCATCCGCGGATGCGCTGGATGCAGTTCAACCCGAATTTGCAATCCAAAGACAAGTGCTCCCGTTCGCAAGCGAGAACGGAATTCTCTTTGTTGCGATTGGAAGTGTCGAAAACTTGGGGGCTGTGGATGAGCTTGGAATGTTTCTCGGAACACCCGTTAGGGCTGTTCTCGGTGACCCACAGCGCATTCGGGAGCTGATTGAAGAAGTCTTCCTCGAGAAGATTCTCTCTGATCTCCCAGGAACCGCCGATGGCAGTGCCGCAACCGATATCGATGACACGACAGACTTGGCTGACCTCCAGAAAATGGCGGGTGAAACGGCTGTTGTCCAGATGGTCAATCTGATTTTCGCCCAAGCCATCCGTGATGGTGCCAGTGATATTCACATCGAGCCGTATGAACGCGAAGTCAAGGTCCGAAGCCGTGTCGACGGAATGCTTCGTAGCACGCTAAACCCACCGAAGAGAATGCATGCGGCGCTGATTTCCCGCCTCAAGATTCTGGGCGAGATGAATATCGCCGAGCGGCGTCTCCCACAAGATGGCCGTATTAAGCTCGTAATTGCGGGTCGTGCCATCGATGTCCGTGTCAGCATCGTCCCAACCGTGTTCGGTGAACGTGCCGTTATGCGTATTCTTGACAAGGGCACTGCGATGCTCGGGCTAGAAGAGCTCGGTATGCGGCCAGACTTGCTTGGGCGCTACCGTGACCTGATTCACACTCCATACGGAGTGGTCCTGGTTACCGGACCTACTGGTTCTGGTAAGTCAACGACTCTGTATGCATCCCTGCAGGAGATCTGGTCCCCCACCACAAACATCCTGACGATTGAAGACCCGGTCGAGTACCAGGTCACTGGGATCTCTCAGATTCAAGTCCGCCCAAACATCGGGTTGACCTTCGCAAGCGGCCTGCGTAGCATTGTTCGTCAGGACCCAGATGTCATTATGGTTGGAGAAATCCGTGACCACGAAACGGCTGAGATTTCGATTCACGCGGCTCTTACGGGTCACCTTGTGTTCAGTACTCTCCACACCAACGATGCTCCTGGTTCGATTACGAGAATGCTTGATATGGGAGTGGAACCTTACCTCGTGGCATCATCCCTTATCGGTGCCGTCGCACAGCGCCTTGTCAGGAGACTATGCCCGGTTTGCGCTGCGCCAGACACGCCATCTGCTGCATCACTACGTGCGATCGGCGTAAGCCCAGAAATGGCCGCGACGGCCACATTCCGACGTGGCACTGGATGCGACAAATGCCAAAACACCGGCTACAAGGGTCGCCAGGCGCTGTATGAGCTCTTCGAAGTCGATGAACCTATCCGCAGAATGACTGTTGAACGCTCAAATAGTACGCAGTTACGCGATCATGCGATTGCCGCGTACGGAATGCGAACCCTCCTCGGTGATGGCCGCCTGTCCGTAATGGATGGCAAGACGACTCCGGAAGAAGTGCTGCGTGTTTGTCAGCGTGATGGACTTTAATGGCTAGTCTTCAGTTCACTTACATTGCCATCGATTCCACGGGCGCAAAGCGCACGGGAGTTGTAGATGCGGATAACAAGGATGCTGCAATTGCACAGCTCGCATCGGCGGGTCGCTACGTCACAGAGATTGCCGAGCAAAAGGCATCCTCAAACCCAGTCTCAGCCTTCACAGCAGGTGGTCGCGCCCCCAGCCGGGAGGATTTGGCTACGTTTACACGGCGTCTGGCAGACCTGTCAGGGGCGGGACTTCCACTTGACCGTGTTCTACAAGTTGTTGGCGAACAAACAGAAAATCAGCAGCTAATCGGAATCTGTGCATCCATCCTCGAAGATGTACGCGGTGGAATGCCTGTGAGTGAGGCGCTGGCGAAGTTCCCACGTCTGTTCAACGATGTGTTTACACAGACACTCCGATCAGGTGAGGCATCTGGGCAGTTTCCTGAAGTCGCTGGAAGGCTTGCCGACTTTCAGGAAAAGGAAGTTGCACGAAGCTCGCAAATCGTTAGTGCAATGGTCTATCCTAGCATTCTGGCGGCGACGGCAGTATTTGTTGTGGCATTCCTGATTGGATTTGTCGTCCCGAAAATGAGTGGAGTATTCAAGGACCTCGGGGATGATCTGCCGATCACGAC
>JBEEMN010000051.1:0-8977 GCA_041192625.1 Armatimonadota bacterium | reverse complement strand
AGCGGTTCGGTCCGCCCATCATCCCGCCGCCACCCGTCATCCCCTGTCCGCTTGTAAAGAACGGATTCTGCAAGCCATACTGGCCACCAAACCCACCAAAGCCAGCATCCCGCGCCGTTCCCAATCGCCCTGTCTGAGGAATATCCCCAACAGGAAATGCACGTAACCTCAGCCCAATATTGATTCCCTTTTCGCTCCGAAAGCCAAATGGTTGATCAACGTAAGCAACAGTCAGAACATAGTCATGAAATGTGTGTTCAACTGCAACAGAGCGATAATCGAATTTCTTGCTGAAACCACTGTACGAAAGCTGTGACATCACGTGGGTCCCACGGCCAAACATCCACCCGCCAAACCTGCCCGCGAGCTGGGTCCATTGTTGTAATCTCGGTTCATAAGACAACGCAAGATCAGAGAAGAACTCGTTTGCCAGCTCTGCCTGAATGCCGTATTGCATCGAAACTGGCGCCTTGGTGTTCGGATCCCAGGCAATCTGGGTTCTTGCCGCAAGCCGCGGCGAAATCACACCAGAAACTTGAGCCTGGAGGTTTGTCCAGGGTCTCCGAGGGCTCCCGGGGAACAACGGTTCGCGGCTCCGCTCGATGTCAAACGCGGTACCAAACGATGCCTGTAAACGATCTGTTGCAAATGTGCGACTGGCTGCAGCCACATTACTTGAGCCGGTTCGATCAAGACGAAACCCAACAGGGACGCCGCCATAGGGCCGGTTGTAGCGATACGTCAGATTCCATCCAGATCCTTCGTCGCCACCAGCTGTGAGCGTCGTCGAATGGTCTAGCACATATTGAGCAGCAACACCGCCATCGTAAACCGTTTGGAGCAAGCGACTGGTGGACCGTAATGCTGCGGAGCCAACTTGTCGTTCAATCTGTTTTGCATTGATGTCAGCTAGAAAGCGGTTTGTGCCAACGGCCTGCGGTACCCCGCCGCGTAAGCTGCTTTCAAGAAATCGCCCATAGCCAAGCGTTGCGGACTGGAGTATTCCTGCCAGCTGTGTTGGTGGCTTCTTCAGCTGTAGTCGGATCTCAGGAAGTCGTTCTGTTCCTCCAAAAAACGCCGATGTCCCACTTTGTCCACTCGTTTTGTTCGAGAGGTTACGATTGGCTTGCAGCTGGGCATCAAAGGGACCAATCACACCGCGCGCCGTCAGCTCAGCCAGTTCTCGCTGCGATTTTGCCAGAGTTGGTGCGGCAATTGTCCCACTGGATGTTCGATTTGCGATACTCGAGTACTTCACACTCCCGGTGAAGTCCTTTCCGACTTTGAATCCCTGTGATGTCGTTAGTGTTCGGGTTCCGCTCTTTGCAAAAGATGAGCCCGACAATCCATCTACAAAGGAAAGATTAAATGGCCGGCCTGGGCTCTGCCTGAGCACAGTGATGCCATTTGACCGCGTTTGGGATCCACTGATGGCACTCTGATACGAGTTACTACTCTGATCAGAATTCAGCCGAAAATCCAGCTCTCCAACCCGTTGTTCGTGTTCAAATCGCACATTTCGGTTGTGTACACCGCGATTATTGTCCTTAAGGTCGTAAACGACAAGGCGGCCTGCGCCAGGTGATGCCCCTAAATACCGATAGACCTGATCAAAGCCGAGGCCAATTCCCTTGCGTTCCATCAGATCCACACGCAGCAGACCCGGAAGCTGCGCAGCAACCGGCAACCGCGTACCCGATGGCAGCTTTGACGAAGTAGCCTTCCTCATTGGTGCGGCCAAATGCAGGGAGCCACCCCCCGGGGCGCTTCTCCTTTAGCGGAACTGACAGATGGCGAATCGTTGCAACATTGCGTTCATATCTGCGAATCTTCGCGTTGCGTAACACGAGCCGCTCGTCAGCGATAAGCATCGCCGATGAAAATCCGATGTCCCCATGTGGCGTAACGAGATCACATGTCGTGAACTCTCCATCCTCAGCATCAATGACTTTTCCATTACGCCGGGCTCGTGCCGCCGAGAAACGCATCGCCTGAAGGCTTGTGCCACCGGTTCGGGATGCATCGATGACAACCTTGGCGCCACGTGCATCAAAGTCATATGTCTCAACATTGACAGCCATTGCATCGGCGTCGACAAGAATGCCATCTTCCAAATAGTGGACATCCACACTAAGCGATGCAATCTTCGTCACAGGGTCGTAGCTAAAACGCTGGGCACGTATTGTCTGATTGGTGGTCTTGATCAGGACATTTCCACTTGCAACGATGGTTCCGTTGGCTTCGAAGCGCAGCTGGTCCGCTATTGGATAAACCCACGGATCCCGCTTGATGGCATCCTGAACGCTGCCAAGCACATCCGTTTGGTCAGGCTTCTGCCGTGAAGGGAGCAAGCCACGCTGGTTTGGCACTTGTAGCGGCCCAGCTAATTTCCGTGGGGAGCGTGCATCGGGAGCTTGCCTCGGCAGCCCCGTTTGGGGAACGGCTGCCTGTGATGCGAATACAGCAAGCGCAGCCCATGTCACATCCGAAGAATATCACAGCCAAGATTTAATGAACCCGCATCGGGTAAATCTGTTTCGCATCACGGATGCGATAGATTGAAGCGATATGTCACATTCACTCTCCAGTAAGAAAAGTCCCGTCTTCGAGCAGGCCCTGACGCTCCTCAAGCAGTCCGGTCGCACGGAGCAACGACGCTACTTTGTAGAAGGCGTCGATTTGGTGGAACAGGCATTGAGACAGTCCAAATCTGAAGTCCACACACTCTTTGTCACGCAACAGGGCCACGAGCAGCTCGCGGATGCCATCGAGGGCAAGACACTTGTGACATACATTGTGCCTCCCGCGATGATCACTGACCTTACGGGAAATTCATACGCGACACCGTGTCAGGCCGTCGCGATTGTGGATCAGCTCCGAACAAGCGTAAAAGGCCTTGCTGACTCTAAAGGAATCATTCTTTGCGGTGAGGCGATTCAGGATCCACGGAATGTTGGTGTAATGATTCGCATCGCGGATGCACTTGGCTGCGAAGCTTTGCTACTTGACAGCGCATCGGTAGACCCCTGGTCCCGGCAAAGTGTGCGTTCAACAACGGGCTCGATTCTCCGTACGCCGGTCGCGATTACGGCAAACCTTGCCGACACGCTCGGTAAGCTCCGTGAACGTGGCATGGCCATCTGCGCGACGACCGGAAGCACAGACCTATCCCTCCATATCGCAGACCTCAGCCAGCGCCCACTTGCGATTGTGATGGGTAACGAGCAAAGCGGTATCTCACAGGCAGTCCGTGATGTGGCATCCATGTTGGTACGTATCCCGATGTCCCTGTCAAGCGAAGCGGACTCCCTAAATGTCACAGTTGCCGCAGGCATTACAGTTGCTGAAGCGAGGCGCCAGGCGGATGCCCAGTAGTCCATTTTCACAAAGTGCAAAGGTCCTGGTCACAGGAGGTGCAGGGCAAATCGGCAGCCACGTGGCGACTCGCCTGCGTGAATCAGGGACAGCAGTCATAACAACCGACATTCACGGGGATGTCGACATCCAAATGGACTTGACGCATTCCCAGAGTGTTCAGCCAGCGCTTACTGACTGTACACATGTCATTCACTGCGGAGCGATTCCTTCCCCTATCGATGGCCGGGAAACCGATGTCCTTGCATCCAATGCACAAGGCACCTGGAACATCCTTCAAGGGTGTGCCAACCATGGAATCTCCCGTGTCGTTGTCTTTTCTTCGGTGAATGCATTCGGCTCGTTTAGCGGTCGGCGTCCCCTCGCGTATCTCCCCGGTGATGATGCCTATCCGGTGCACACGCATAATGCCTATCAGCTTGCAAAGCATTTGGTGGAAGTAACGGCGCAGCACTATTCCCGAATGCACAACATGGACATCGCCTTGCTGCGCCCCGTGTATGTTGCATCCGAGAAAGCCTATTCAGCCTGGAAAGCCAATATCGACACAGCGCCAAACATCTGGTCTATAAGTGACCTTTGGTCTTATGTTGACCTTCGCGATGTGGTTTCCGCGGCCATCCTTGCGGCTACAGTACCGTTTTCCGGATGTCACCAAATGTTGCTCGCTGCAGGCGATACGACATCGAAGCTGCCAACGTCTGCCCTGTTAGAACGAGACTATCCTGAGGCGGTGATGACCGACCGCCTCACGGAATGGCTTACCAACGACAATGTCTTCCGCGGACTGATTGACTGCTCCGCAGCACGAAATGTTATCGGGTGGGAACCGCAGTACAGCTGGCGCTCTGAATAACTAAACGGTCGCTCCAACCGCGTTAACGTACGCTACACCCTGCGCCACCAAGTGTTTAGCCTGGTCCATCGTAGGTGCCTCGGCATAAACGCGGACGACGGGTTCGGTCCCGGATGGTCTCAGCAGCAGCCATGAACCATCTGCAAAGTCGAGGCGTGTGCCATCTTTGCGGACGATTTCGTGAATAGCGAGCCCAGCGAACGATGTTTCCCCAAACGAAAGCAGCGCTGCATTGATAGCGGGCATCGCAGCTACAGGTGGATGCATGTCATTACGTGTGTATTCATGCGGTCCGACTTCCGCAAAGACATCGTCGATCAAGTCTTCCAAGCGCTTGCCGGCCGCGGCCATCGCCTCAAGTATCAACAGGCCCATCACAACGCCATCCCGCTCCGGCAGGTGGCCCTTGACACCGATGCCACCGGATTCCTCGCCACCAATCATCACATCCCCTTGGAGCATCAAATCACAAATGTACTTGAAGCCAATGGGTGTTTCGATCAGGCGGATGCCCCGATTAGCGCAGAGCTTGTCGAGCGCTCGGGTTGTGGACACCGTCCGGACGACATCGCCGGTCAAACCACGGTAGTTCGTAAGGTGCTTGAGGAGGACCGCAAAGAGGCGGTGACAGTCCACAAAGCGGCCATGTGAATCACAGGCACCAAAGCGGTCTGCATCACCATCAAGACAGATTCCAACATCCCGGCCAGATTCCGTAACCGCATCGAACAGCGCCTGCATATTGCTCGCGATGGGCTCGGGGTTCACGCCGCCAAAGTATGGATTGCGTTCTGAACGTATTTCGATGCTATCGATACCAGCATCCACGAGAATTTTGGTAAGCATCCCTGAACCAGAGCCATGCATTGGATCGATAACTGGCCGAAACCCGGATGCGCGAATCAGCTCCAAATCGACAAGGCTGGCGCATTGGTCGAGGTAATCGGCAATGAGATCAACTGTTTCGATGGATTGTTTATCGACATTAATGTCATCGGAGGTGATCAGAGCCAGCTCCGCTTCAATCTGTTTGATGATGTCCGGGGTTGCGCTGCCTCCGTAGGTCGCTTTGATTTTCAGACCATTGAACGATGGAGGATTATGGCTTGCGGTGATCATGATGCCGACGGCGGCCTTGCTACGCTCAACGGCAAACGAGACGGTCGGCGATGAGCATGGTCGGTTGGAGAGCTGAACACCGATGCCATTTCCGATGGCAACTTGTGCAACCGCCTTGGCAAACACATCGGATTGTGCCCGGCAATCGTAGCCGATTACCATTCCAGCCGGTGCGTTACCATTTCGCTTTATCCAGTTACATACTGCCTGCGTTGCAAGCTGGACATTAGCGACGGTGAAGTCATCAGCGATGATTCCACGCCATCCATCGGTTCCGAACTTGATCTGTGCGTGCCCCGCAGCCATGTACGTTTCTCCCAAAAATCCAAGATTTAGGTTGGTGCTAAACAACTTCAGAGGCTCACTCGTAAGCGTGAGTTGTAACGGGTTTTAGTATAACCCGCATGTCGGGACTCTATGTTTTGTGCCCCAAGAGAAGGTCTAGTAAACCTAGTAAAAATGAGGGGTAAAGTCTTCCCGGTAATTGTACGAAGATACATGTGTGCCTCGTGGAGCGACGAGGCTCCCAATAGATTATTTATAAACGGGAATGGGTTTGGCATTGACTTTGCAATGTCAGTATCCGGGAGGTTCGAAGCACATGAGTACGATTTATATGGATCATCTGGAGCACGCCGATTGTCAGCAGGTCAAGTTGACCAAGCGCGAGGTTGAGGTACTGCAGAGAGTTATCGAAGGCAAGTCAAGCAAGGAAGTTGCAGATGAGCTGTTTGTCAGCAAGCGCACGGTGGATTTCCACCTCGCTAACATCTACACAAAGCTGTCCGTAACCAATCGGTTACAGGCATTCCGTGAAGCAACCCGCCGTGGACTGCTTACAGCAACCACCAGCTAGTCACTGGTAAGGAAGCTTACAAAACAACGACCGCAGTGCCAAAAGCGCTGCGGTTTGTTTGATTTTAAGGTTGTGATGGCGGAGGCCAAGATGAGGTTGGAGTTTTAGCGTTGCAGAGAAAGCCAAAACCGCAGCGCTTTCCACGCTACGGTTTCTACACGTTACCAGACCGGCAAACACAACTTAGAAAAGCTGTTCAAGCCGTCCAGAGCTGTCACCAATGCTCTCAACTGGCACGCCGGCCTTATCAGCCATCGTCATGAAGAGATTCGTCATCGGGGTGTTGTTCTTATAGCGAATATGCCGGCCGGACTTGATACCAGCTGCGGCACCACCAGCAACCAGAATAGGCAGGTCATCATGGTTATGGCGATCGCCATCGCCGATTCCACCGCCGTACACAACCATCGTGTTATCCAACAATGTCCGGTCACCTTCACGAACATCCCGCATCTTACGCAACATGTAAGCAAGATTATCCACATGGAACTGATTAATCTTGCGAATGCCCTCGAGCTTATCCGCATTCCGCTGATGGTGTGAGAGCTCATGGTGGCCATCGTTGACACCAATCATTTTATATGACCGGTTACTGCCCTCGTTGGCAAACATGAACGTGCCGACACGGGTGATATCGGTCTGGAACGCCAGAACCATCATGTCCCCGAGGAGGCGAACGTGTTCCGTATAGTCGCTTGGAATACCACTTGGCATGCCTGAGATTTTGTTGACGAGACCAGCTTGCTGGCTATTTTGTTCTGCCACTGTCAGGCGCCGCTCAATCTCACGGACACCGGTCATGTACTCATCAAGCTTCATTCGGTCTGTTACGCCGAGTTTGTTGTGTAGTGACTTAGCATCTGCAAGGACAAAATCCAGGATTGACTTATTTTCTGCGATACGTGCTTCACGGGCCACCGGGGTCTCATTCGGATCGCCATTTTGGAAGAGGCGCTCGAAAACCAGTCGAGGATCAACTTCCTTGGCAACAGGCGTGTTTGGTGACCGCCATGAAATCGAGTTTGAGTAGGCACAGCTGTAACCGGAGTCGCAGTCGCCCGCGAGCCCACCACGCTCACACCCAATCTCAATACTCGCGAAACGTGTTTTATCTCCAACGCGATTCGCCATTATCTGGTCGAAGGAAATACCGACTTGGATGTTGGCGCCGCTGGTCTTCCGCGGATGGCAACCAGTCAACCATGCCGCAGCTGAACGCGCGTGATCACCCGCGCCATCACCGAGAGGAAACGCATTTCGCTGGGTAAGTCCGGTCAAGAGATTCACATTTGCACGTAAATCAGCAAGAGGCGAGAGAACAGAAGGGAGCGCATCAGAAAGGATTCCCTCAGACTTCGGGGTCCAGTGGTCCATATTGATACCATTCGGGACGAAGATGAAAGCCATTCGAACCGGATGCTTAGTTTTGTTACCACTCTGCGCCAATGCCGTTAACGGAATCATCGCCTCGAGCAACGGAAGCGACAGCGCTGTCCCAAACCCGCGCAAAACCATCCGGCGATTAATCGACTGTGACATGATAATCCCTCTCATTTGGCATCATACCGGGTGCAATGGATGCAACACCAGCGGATGCATCTCCACGCCTTGTCCTAAACGCTTTGCTTCGAATCACCTCATTTACGAGATGGCTGAAGCGCCCACCTTTGCCAAGTGCCCTGGCAGTCATTTTGTCCATATCGCATTGGTCGTAGCGTTCAATGCCACGTCCAATGCCATAGGTCAACAAACGCTCAATCATCCCCCGAACCACCGCTTGCTTACGGGAGATCAAAAGGGACTGTAATCCGCTCACACCTTTGAACTTCGAACCATCTGGAAGCTCGCCGGTTACATCGAGTGCAACCCCGCCATCAGAATCCCGCCACCCACCAATCGCATCGAAGTTCTCCAGCGCAAATCCCATACCATCCAGACGCTCATGGCAGTTTGCACAAGCTGGATTCTTACGATGTTCTTCGAGGCGCGCGCGTACACTCGTTGGACGAGCAACGCCTCCGGCTTGTTCTTCGGGAAGCGGTGGAACATTTGGAGGAGGAAGCGGTGGCGGTGTTCCGAGTATGTTCTCAAGAACCCACTTGCCACGCTTGACCGGGCTTGTGCGCCCTGGGTTGGATGTCAGCATCAGTACACTCGCGTGTCCCAACACACCACCACGCGGTCCGGCAGATAGCTTGACCATACGCATCGCATCCCCTGTTACATCAGGGATTCCATAATGCTTGGCCAAAGGCTCATTCAGGAATGTGTAATCAGACTTGACCAGTTCCATCACTGGACGGTCATCCCGTACGATGCGGTCGAAGTAGAGCTCTGTCTCCTGTTGCATCGCCTTACGCAGACCCTCGTTAAAGGTCGGGAAACGGGCAACATCGGGTTGCACAACCGCAGCTTTACGGAGATTCAGCCACTGTCCTGCAAAGTTCTGCGCGAGTGACAACGACTTGGCATCTTTGACCATACGGGTTATTTGCGCATTGATCTGCGCATCCGTAGCCAGGTTCCCACTCTCAGCGGCAGCCAAAAGCGCATCATCGGGCATTGATGACCAGATAAAGTACGACAATCGTGTAGCAAGCTCGTAAGGGCTTAATGTCCTCGTTGCTTTTGGGTTGTTAGGATCGGGATCTACTTCAACCTTGTACAAAAAGTTTGGAGAAACAAGAACCGCCTGAAGTGCAAGCTGTAGTCCACGTTCAAACGAAAGCTTGCGAGAGCGGACGGTTTTTGACAACGTTACGACCCGGGCG
>JBEEMN010000050.1:0-7392 GCA_041192625.1 Armatimonadota bacterium | reverse complement strand
CAGCCAGAGTGTCACCGCCGGGTTGAACTGTGAGCTCGTTGCCCGAAACAGAAATATCCCGAGGAGCACTGGGAGCGCGCTAACGATGGCGGCATCGAGCAGTGTTCCAACACCGCCTGAGCTCTTCCAGATTCCCCAAGCTATCGGCCCGGCGGTGACCATCGCGGTTCCGATCAGCTCTGCACCGAAGATATGTTGCAGCTTTGCCATCAGGATGCTTGAAGCTCATCGATAAGTAGCTGGACCCGTGCTTCGATTTCCGTGAGGATCACTTCGACTTCCGCCTCGGGGCGGCCCTTGGGGTCATCGAGGCCCCAGTCATCCGTAAAGTGAACGCGCGCCGGGCACTTGTCCGCATCCACGCCGCAGCCCATTGTGATGACCTTGTCCGCCGCATCCGCCATTTCCTGCGTCAGGATCTTTGGAGACTGGCCTTCCATCGAGATGCCACGCGCCTGCATCAGAGCGACCACCGTCGGATTCAGCATCGCACCACCTTCGGTTCCTGCGCTTTCTCCGCGGATCGGGAGGGCACGCTCAGCTGCGATGTGATTGAGGAAGGCTTGCGCTGCCTGGGAGCGCCCGGCGTTGTGAACACAAACAAAAAGTGCTGTTTTCATGAGCAGCACCCCGAAGTAGAATCACAACCACCAGCCATGTTTAGGGAAAGACCACGCGGCTTTACTGGCGGTGTCGGTGCGCAGCAAACCGCACCTCCAGGCCCAAGACGTGCTTCACTAGCATGTGCAGCCAGCTCTTCATCTGTCATGTCATCGGTGATGGCATAGATTTCCCACGCATGGCCATCCGGGTCGAATGCCCAAACCTTATCCTGACGGGCGTGACAGCAGACGGTGTCATCTTCATCCATCGTGGCAAGGCCTGCATCCGCGAGACGCTGGCGGGCAACAAGGACATCCGCTGGGGATTCGACCAAAATGCCGAGGTGATTCAGCGTCCCGTGCCCGAGAGGCTCAGTCGCCTGATTGAGCGCGAGTTTGATGGGAGGGGCTGCGACATCGAAGTTGGCATACCCTGGCCGAACCTTGTGCGGCTCCTGGCCAAAGAAGGATGTATAGAAGCGGGTACTTGCTTCGATGTCTTGAACATTGAGTGAAATGTGGACTTTCATGGAGTTTCCTTGGATGTCTGGCAGATACAGCTACTGAAGAATGACTGAAGACTGATGAGAGTTTCTGGATTGATTGAGCAGAGCATATGGCGTCCGTGGCGTGTGACATGGATAAGCTCCGCATCGCGCAGCTCCTTAATACGCTGGCTGATCGTGCTGGTGACGGTGCGGTCGCCGCTGAGCTGGCAGCAGATATCGCCAATCGTCTTCCCCGGGCCTATTGCGTGGGCACTCCCGGATGCATCCAGTGCAACCTCCCCGCAGCACTGTTGGATGCACATAAACAGCTCCCGGCGATTGCGGTCGGCAAGGGCTTTGAGGGCTCTATCCAGCTGTAGTGCGGTCATAGAGTAAAGTCTATCACTTCACGAAATAACGAAGTGTTGTGGAGGCGTGATTGCCAGCTTCTTTTAGGGGATGGAAGTCCCGCTTGGCGCCTGATATGGTTAGCGAACATTCGGAAACCTGTGACATCGATGTCCGGGCACCTGTACTGACAAATTGGGGGCAATGACGACAATGGCAAATCCTATCTATCTTCAGCTGTACACATTGCGGGATGATGCGGCGGTGAATTTGCAGGCAACATTGGATGCGGTTGCGGAGGCCGGTTATGCGGGTGTTGAGCTTGCGGGTTTGTATGACCTGACGCCGGCAGCGCTCAAGGCTGAGTTTGATGCTCGCGGTTTGACAGTGATTGGCGCGCACTCTGGCTACGCGGACTTGCTGGCGGATGTCCCGGCGGCCATCGAGCTCTGCCGAGTCTTTGAGACAACCCGTCTGACAGTGCCTTGGATTGATGGCGATTGGCGCGACAGCATTGAAAACATGCGTGCACTTGGTGCGTCACTGGCAGCGGCCGGTGCGCAGCTCCGGGATGCCGGCATCCAACTTTGTTACCACAACCATGCATTTGAGTTTGAGATGATGGACGAATCCGGGACCGGCTATGCAGCTGTTCTTGCGGGCGGGGATGGCTACATCGCAGCTGAACTTGATCTCTACTGGGTCGCAAAGGCAGGTAAGGATCCGATTACTGAGCTGCAGCGTCTTAGAGGACATGTACCGCTGGTGCACATCAAGGACATGTCTGAAGATGGTGACTTCCGACCGGTCGGGGATGGAATCATCGATTATAAGGGAAGTGTCCTGCAGGCTGCTGTCGATGCTGGAGCGCAGGGGTTTATTGTTGAGCAGGATCAATGTTCGACACACACGCCGCTTGAGTCAATTGCACGGAGCATCACGGCGCTCCGAAACTGGGGATTTGCATCCTAGTTTCCGATAACGAATTATAGGAACTCGGGCCGCATTACAGTAGTCAGACAGGGATACACCGCTTGACGTGGCGCATCCGCTGCAATATTATCTAAACCTATCAGTACAGGTAATACATCTGGTGGTTCTAGGGTGTTGGTGAAAGGGTAGCGCGAATGCCTGCATTTACGTTTACAGCAACGGCTTCCGACGGCAAGTCGGTTACAAATACGAGCGAAGCGGTTAGCGTCAGCGAGCTGCGCCAACGTCTGTCGCAGCAAGGTTACACTGTCAAGGAAATCAAGCCTGCCAAGCAAAAGGGTCTCAAGGCCGACATGTCGGTCCCGATGCCTGCTTTCTTGGAGCGTTTCCAAAAAGTCAAGTTGACCGAGCTTTCGATCTTCTGCCGCCAGTTCTCGACCATGATTGACGCGGGCGTGTCGCTTGTGCGCTGCCTGGATGTCCTTGGAGAACAAAACTCATCCCCTAAGTTGAAGAAGATTATCGTTGACCTCAAGCTCGAAGTTGAGGCTGGAAACATGCTCTCAAAGGCGATGTCCAAGTACCCAGGAACCTTTTCGAACCTCTTTATCGGTTTGATTCGTGCGGGAGAGGTCGGTGGTGTACTCGAAGAGTCCCTCCAGCGTCTTTCAACATTCCTTGAGAAGGACGTCGAGCTCCGCCGCAAAGTCAAAGCTGCGCTTACCTACCCGGTTCTCGTTTCTGTGGTCGCCCTTGGAATCGTTATGTTCCTGACGATTTTCATCGTTCCACAGTTCCTTAAGATGTTCATTGACCTTGGTCTGAAGGCCGAAGACTTCCCAGCGATGACGATGTCGCTCAAGATTTTCTCCGACTTCATGGTTTACAAGTTCTACTATGTGGCGATGATTGTTGGCGCATTGTGGTTTGCTTGTAAGCTTTTTGGTCGTACCAAGGTTGGGCACCGCTTCTTTGACTTGGTGAAGCTCAAGATTCCTGTTTTCGGTAAGTTGAACCACAAGGTTGCACTTGCTCGATTCTCACGAACCCTTGCAACGTTGCTCTCATCCGGTGTACCTATCCTCCAGGCGCTGGAAACGGTTGCTGGTACGGTTTCGAACGATGTCCTCTCGGATGCCATCCTCGATGCACGTGCCCGTGTCCGTGAAGGAGACACGATCTCCGAGCCTCTTTACAAGTCGAAAATGTTCCCTCCAATGGTCATCCAGATGATCTCTATTGGGCAGGAAGCTGGTTCGCTTGACACAATGCTTTCGAAGATTGCAGACTTCTACGATGGCGAAGTGGATGCAGCCATTGCATCGCTGACCGCTGCGATTGAACCTCTCCTGATTGTCTTCCTCGGTGTGACCGTTGGATACATCGTCATCGCGATGTTCTTGCCGCTTGTTGGCCTTATTCAGGGTCTCTCCGGTGGTGGTGGCGACGAAGAATAAACTGGCGTCTCGACGACAGCACATTGCCCGGGGCATCCGCCCCGGGCATTTTTATATGCCGGCGCAAGCCGGAGATTGTACGATAAAGACGTGAGTATTGGTGATTGGCCACTTCCAGAGTGGTTTTGGTACCCCGTTATCTTTGGTTATGGCGCAATCGTAGGCTCGTTTCTCAACGTGCTCATCTACCGCCTGCCACTGGGTAAACACCTCTCCAATCCTCCATCCACGTGCCCAAACTGCAACTACGCACTAACCTTCTGGGACAACATCCCTTTACTCTCGTTTCTCTGCCTAAGAGGCCGTTGTCGTCTCTGCAAAATTCCGATTAGCTGGCGCTACTTCTGTGTCGAAATGGTGACAGCGTGTCTTTGGACGCTTCTTTATCACCAAGTCGCTACAAACTCGCCATTGTCGTGGATTGACTTCGTTCTCCAAGCATTGATCATCTCTGTCCTGGTGGCACTTGTCTTTATCGATTTGGATCACTTCATCGCACCCGATGAGCTCAACATCATCATTGGTGTCTTTGCATTTGGACGGGATATTGCTACGATAACGCTGGCATATTTCATCGGTGGGGATGCCCTGAAGGAAGCGCTTGGCCGCTATCTCTACATGGGATGGCTACCGGTTGCGATCATGGGCGCACTCGCATACGCAGGTGTCCTGTTTGCGCTGAGTGTAGGGACCTTTGTCTACTACGCAAGGCTTGAGAGAGAGTCTGTCGTCGCGTGTATCATCCGCTACTTCCGCTTCGATGAAGAAGAAGTCGTACCGAGTGTAGCCGCTGCAAATGCAGCTGGAGATGGCGCTGCAGTAGACGGAAATCTCGCATCGCCAGAACCTGAAGCGGAGCCAGACGAAACGGATCCGCCGCGCCTCGCGATGGCACCGGCCTTTTTGTGTGTCATTTCTGCAGTGGTCTTATTCCCGTTAATTCAATGGTTCGCTCTGGTTGCGTTTGTGGCTCCATTGCTCCTCTTTGTCTTCATCACCCGTGAGCAGGGAGAGGGACTTGCGAAAGCTGCGGGGCGCTTCTTCCAGTCCGCAGACCTTGGACCTCCGACATCTACCGATAAGTCAGCGAAGGCAGCCCACGATGATGCAGCAGCTTTTGCAAAGGAAGCGGAGACCGGACAGCATGGCGGGATGGGCCTCGGGGATGTAAAGCTGGCGATCGGCCTTGGAGCGATTCTTGGACCTGGGCTTGCGTTGCTGTCCCTTGGATTTGCCACATTTGTTGGTGCGGTTACAGGCATCTCGATGGCGGCAAAGCACGGTCGAACGCTGAAGCTAAGCTTGCCGTTTGTACCATTTATGGCTGCGGGTGCGATTATCACCATGCTCTACGGCACACAAATCGTAGGGTGGTATTTGAATATCCTCTATCCACCAGCGCCACGAACCATCACTGCCGGCGAAGTCATTCGGGAGCAGAAACGGTTGGAGCGGCTACAGCGTGAGCGTAGCCGCCTAGCAGACCCAACCATCGGAAAGCCTGTAGGTAACTAGGCGCTAGCCATCAATGGCTTTCTAAGGAGTGGGCGAAACGGAAGCCATGTTTTGTGGTACCAAGCCCGACGTGCATCCGTTGTGACATCAAATGCTCCACCGAGCAGCTCGAGGTTTCGCAGGACTTTACTGTTGCGGGATGCGAGGATACTAATCACGATGCCGTACTTCGTCAGCGTCTCCTGAAGCGCCATCAACCAGCGAAGACCATTGCTGTCTGCATAGGCTGCGGCTGTTGTGTCGACGACAAGGGACTTCGCTCCGCGCCGCTCCATTGCGGCACGTATTCCAACCACATCCGGTCCACCCGTTAGGGGAGAACACAGGCGAAGCAACCAAGTCCGACCAACATCGTAGAGGCGAAATAGCATCATTGGTGATCTCCGGATAAACAGTTAGTAGCAGCAAATCGATAGGCAAAATCGCCCATCATGAGAACAACATCGTTCTGAATCAACCTACTGCTGTAGATGTGACGTAAAAGCCCGCATCAATAGTTCCCGGTGTGGCTAAGTCCACAATCGATGTCTGAGCGTAGGCTATCTGCAGGTCTGTGGCATTTCGGAATGACAACCCTTGCACCGGCTAGTGGTTGCCGCTACATTGCAACATTCTGCAATTAAGTCGGGGACATCTCGCACATTGCTTGTAAATGCCAGTAAATGAAATGTGCACTGTATGCACTCACTGGCCAATTGGATGGCAACGAGTGCCGTGGAACACGGAGGGTGGACAATGATGACACCGCGTAGAGCAGTATTAACCGCACTGGGAGGCCTCATCGCCGCTCCTGGACTTTTGTCCGGGTGTTCATCCAGTGTGATCGGCGGTCGAAAGCAAACCACTATCCGCTTTTGGAATGGATTTACGGGACCGGATGGCCGAACGATGCTCGGCCTGGTCCGCAAGTTCAACGCAGAGAACCCCGATGTTCATGTCGTCATGCAACGCATGGACTGGGGTACGTTTTACAACAAGCTCTTCGTTGCCGGACTTGGCGGTCGGGCACCTGAGTGCTTTGTCCTCCACACACGTGCGATGTTGCGCTTTGCATTGGCTGGCTTTGCGACTCCACTTGACACCTTTGTTGCGAGTGAGAACGGCTTACCTGAACAAGATTTTGAACCAGGCGTCTGGGATGCAACAACTTATAAAAGTGAGCATTTTGGAATCCCGCTGGATGTCCATGCGATGGGGATGTACACAAACCGCGCGCTCCTCAAAGAAGTTGACTGGAACCCTGAAGCCCCACCGGTAAACACCGCTGAATTCATCGATGTCTGCAAGCGTGTCCGTAAGCTACCCAAGCAGGAATCCGAGCGCTACGGATTTGTCTTTACCAACCTCGAAACGAATGGCTACACTCTGATTCGCCAGTTTGGTGGCAATGTCTTTACTCCTGACATGCAAACGTGCATCCTCAATAGCCCCGAAAATCAGAATGGTCTGATGTTTGGCCGCTCGCTAATCGAAGATGGCCTTGTACCAAGCCCTGAAAACTTTGATGCTTGGATTGGCTTTCGGCAGGGCCGTGTTGCGATGGCCTTTGAGGGCATTTATATGCTTGCAGACCTTCAGCGTCAAAAAGACCTCGATTACGGCGGAGCGCCCGTTCCACAGTTTGGCAACACCAAGGCAGTGTGGGCGGATTCTCATAATCTTTGTATGCGCCGCGGTTTGGATGCTCCGACAGCTGCTGCAACGTGGCGATTTATGCGCTTCCTTTCAAACAATAGCCTTGATTGGGCACTTGGTGGACAGATTCCAACGCGTGTAAGCCAACTCGATAGCCCAGAATTTGCCAAAATGGAAGTTCAGGCACAGTTTGCAAAGCAAGTCAAAATCGTGAAGTACCATCCGAAAGTACCGTTCATTTTCGAATACCTGACGGAGTTCACGCTTGCTGTGGAAAAGATTCTGAGGGGGCGTGAGAAGGCGCCAGTCGCGCTGAAGACCGCCGAGGATAACATCAACCGCATCATCGATCGACAACGCAAACAAGGCGTCTCAGGAGGCGATCAAGCATGAAACCACGTGCAAGTGGCTGGA
>JBEEMN010000049.1:0-13665 GCA_041192625.1 Armatimonadota bacterium | reverse complement strand
AGCGTGAGATCGTGACGTACCCGGCGTTCTGAAAACGATTCAGCGATACCTGTTACATAGGCGGCTTCGGCATCGGTGCAGGCCGCTAGTGGCGATGTCTGTGTGCGGTCTTCAAACCGCTTCGGAAACATGTGAAGCAAGTCATCGATTGTATGGACATCAAGCTTCGCCAGCAGGCGAACCGACTTTGGTCCGATGCCTTTTAGGATGCTAACAGAATCTTGCAAACCCACACGCGCATCGTACATCTAAAAAATAATTCATTGGACGTGATAATTGGTAGAAATGCGCAACCATAATTATCTTGCCGCTCTTCTGGCATGTGCTATTCCTGTTATTTCTGTCGCCGCTGTCATGAACGCACCGCAGGCCGACCAGCGCCTAACGCTTGAACAGCTTTATCCTGAGAAGTCGCTGCTTGGACGCGGAGCGAGCGGGATGCGTTGGAGCAATGATGGATCGCAGTTGATCTATCAGTGGTCACCGTATCAGGTGGGATTGAAGACATCCGTGGGGGCAGATATCTACCTCTACACCCGGTCCAGCGGTAAGACGACCCGGCTGACATCCCCAGAAATGTTCCGAACGGTCGATCGAGACATCCCGAAAGTCTTAGAGCAGCTCGCGGAGGAGCAGAAAGTGCTCGAGTCGCGCAAGGGCCTGACGGACAAGGAGCGCAAAGCCCTCGAGGATGCCGACAAGGAAAAGGACAAGGAGCGCAAGGAGCCACGAAAGTCGTATCCAGGTGTTGCGGAGGCAGTGCTTTCCGAATCGGGAGCCGAGCTGCTGCTCACGTACAAGGGCGATATTTACCGCTTGGCGCTTTCTCCGGATGCAAAACCGCTGCGACTTACTCGCACGGCCGATGCTGAGGCAGATGTTCGCTGGACACCGGGCGACAAAGGATTTACATTCCGTCGCGGAGAGCATATCTATCGACGTACATTTGGCGATGTCATCGAAGCGCAGATTTCTCCAGTCCTGCCAGATGGACTGAAAGTCGAACAATATTGGCTCTCCAAGGATGGCTCGCGTATTGGTGTGCTTTCGAGCAAGCGAACCGGCCCGCCATCGAAGAATGTCACCTATATTGTGTACCGCGACAGATTTGCCGAGGCGAAGACGACTCCGCGCGACACCGGCGATGACCCAGACCGCAACGAGTCCTATGTGTTTATCGCGGATACCGACCCAGACACCGATGTCACAAAGGGTGATGGCAAGCCGTGGCAGGTGTACAAGAAGAACGCAGGGGAAGCTGGAGACATCGCGATCAGCAACGAACCCTTTACGGCAGATGGCAATAAGTTTGTTTTTGCCGCTTGGAAGCGCGATAAGAAAGAGCTGACGATCAATGTCGCCACTCCGGTGGACAAAAAGGTCAAGGCTGTTTTTACGGACACGCACAACGGAGAGCATCGCTCACCGAGTCTGTCGGACCCGTTCTTCTCACCGGATGGCAAGCAGATTTGTGTGATGCTTGAAAAGAGTGGATTCCGCCATGCGTGGCTGATTGATCCTGAGCGTGAGGGCGCAACGCAGCTCACCAAGGGAAATTTCGAAGTCTATCCTGTGCAGTACACAAAAGATGGTGCGACGCTGATTGTTCGTTCATCGAAAGAAGATGCGGCCCGGATGGACCTTTACAGAGTCCCACTCGCATCCGGTTACCTTCAACGCTGGACAAGTGAAGATGGCAGGCATCGCAATATTGCCATCTCTGCGGATGGCTCCCAGTTTGCGGCGATTCACGGCAGCTGGACACAGCTTCCTGAGCTGGTTGTGTCTGGCGGAAATACACGTGAGAAGCGCCTGACGAATAGCCATTCCAAAGATGCGGTTGGCGTTTATCAACGTGTTCCAACATCACGATTTACGTACACGAACAGACATGGCTTGCCGGTGCAGGGAACATTGATGCTTCCAAAGGGCGTGAAGCCCGGAACGCCGATGCCATTGCTGGTGTACGTTTATGGTGGTCCGTTAGGTGAAGATCACCAGGTAACGGATGGCCAGACGGACCGCTTTGGCATTTACGTTACCGAAACGCTTGGCTATGCGTACGCGACGATTGACCCAAGGGGTACCAGTGGGCATGGAGCCGTGTTTGGCAAGGCGAATTACGAGCAACCAGGTGTTCCGCAGGTGGAAGACCTCGTTGATGGTGTGAAGTACCTCCAGGGTAAATATGCCATCGATGCCAAAAAAGTGGGTATCCATGGCTGGAGTTTTGGCGGGTTCCAGACGCAGATGTGTCTGTACACAGCTCCCGAGACGTTCAATCTTGGAATTGCGGGTGCGGGACCAACAGAGTGGCAGAATTATAACAACTGGTATGTAGGCGGCGTTATCGGTGCGAATAAGAAAGCCGATGAGCTCGACCAGTATAGCTTGACGAAGTTGGCTAAAAACCTGAAGTCGCCTCTTCTTTTACTCCACGGCCTTGAAGATACAAATGTGCTAGCTCAGGACACCATCAAGGTCTATCGTGAGCTCCTTAAAGCTGACAAGGGGCCTTTGGTTGAGCTGGTCTTGGACCCGACAGGTGGCCATGGTCTTGGTGGCGATATCAGCCAGCGCCAACGGATGCAGATTTATGCAGGGTTCCTTGAGCGGCGTTGGGGCCGCATTCAGCAATAAGTCTGCGGTTTAGGTTGACAGGAAAGGCAGGAACAACATATGCCAAGAGTAGAGAGTTCGGCAATCATCCCAGCATCCCGGGACAAAGTGCTAGCTGTGGCGCAAAACAATGAGGCTTTTCCAGAATTTATGGAAGATGTTTCATCGGTGTCGGTTTTGGAACGCTCCGATGATGGCCTCCGGGTTGTAAGTGACTGGGTCGGTATCGTTCCTAAATTTGGCGCCAAGGTGAAATGGACTGAAGAGGACATTTGGGACTTGGATGCAGGAACGTGCACCTTTAGACAGCTCAAGGGCGATTACGATCAGTTTGAGGGCGTATGGACATTCACCGCTGTGGATGAGAATACGACGCGGTTTGACTGCCAAATCGATTACAAACTTGAGATTCCTTTGGTCGGTCCACTGATTAAGGCGATTATTTTGAAGACGATGCAGAATAATGTCGATGCGACAGCAAAGGCACTTGCAGAGCGCTGTGCATAGTTAGTTTGCATATAGATGCAATGATTTAGTCGATAATAGTAGGATTGATGCTTCAGGTATAACGGTGTATTGCTGTACAGGCGCTTGACCTTGCTGGCACTACCATCGTATACTTGCCCCAAGCATCGTCCGGGCGCACAGTGTGACGCCCCAACAACGCGTGAAGGTATCCAATATGGCGATCTCCCATCGATGGGCACAGTTGGTTTGTGGCGGCACAGTGGCTGCTACCGCGCTCGGCTGCGTTTCCGCAGCGGTTGCGTCGGACTGGCCTGAGCTCCGTGGTAATGCACAGCGTACAAGTGTCTCATCTGAGACGGTAGCTCCTCCCCTTGCGCTCTTGTGGCGTTTCACGGGCGGCTATCAGAATGCAAACACCAGTGCAGCTGTTGTTTCTGGCAAAACCGCATACTTTGTCACCAAGGGTAATGGCACTCAGGGTGGCTATCTGTATGCATTGGACTTGGACACCGGCGCAAAGCGCTGGTCCTTCCCGCAGGGTGAGAATGGTCTTCCACAAAGTCATGTCTTCTCTGCCACTCCAACGGTAGCAGATGGCAAGGTCTACGTCGGAGCATCCGATGGTGCGATGTACGTCATCGATGCAACCACCGGACAGGAAGTCATCAAGTTCAATACGGGTCGCCCGGTGAACTCGAGTGCAATCCTCGCCGACAACATTCTTTACTTCGGATCGAACAGCGGGACATTCTACGCACTGAACCCAGAAACGGGTGAGATTGCTCCAGGCTGGCGTAAGAACTACGATGCAGGCGATGCAGTTAACTCTGCCCCATTGATTGCCGACACCATGGTAATCATCCAGTCTGCAGACAACACGCTCCACGGTATCAAGCGTGCAACAGGTATCCCAAAATGGAAGTATCGCCTTCCATACGGCGCAAACCCGAATACGCTGACGTTTGGGGATGGAAGCCTCTACATTCCGTCTGGTCGCCGTTTGTTTGCGCTTCTGCCGGCAAGCGGAGCTCTCCGCTGGGCAACCGAACTCCCTGAAGACATCATGGGCGCACCGATCTCTGTAAACGGAACCGTTTACGTCGCATGCCGTGATGACCAAGGCTCTGGAGCCCGTCTGTATGCGATTAAGGCTTCAAACGGTCGTGGAGAATGGGATGGCCCTGCTCGTATCCCGAACACGATTTCATCTGCGCCAGTCGTTGCTGGAAACTACCTCTTCGCTGCTGGCAGCCGCGGAACGTTGACAGCGATTGACCGCGAATCAGGTTCGGTCAAGTGGAACTACCGGATGGAAGCAAGCAGCAACCGCCCAGCAGTTACTGCGAGTAACTTCCAAGGTCAGGATAATGCGACCACGCAATCCGCCGCACCTAAGGATGTGACTGTTGTCGCACCACTGACACTCTCGGATGGCACATTGCTTGTCGTGTCAAACGATGGAACGCTTTCGGCATTCCGTGCAGATGCACCTGACACAACCGGACCAGTATCCACTGACCAGTTCCCACGGACGGGAACCAGTATTAGTGGACGACCTCCGTTTACGGCTGCAGTCAAGTTCGCAGACTTTGGTAGCGGTGTAAACGTCGACTCGCTGAAGGCATCCTTGGATGGCAAGACGATTGAAGTTGGCTACGATGCGCTCAAGGGATGGGCTTACTTCCAGACGCAGTCAACAGGCAAGATGGTCGATCCTCCGTTGTCAAATGGTCGTCACGTGATTACATTCACTGTTAATGATTATGCCGGTAATGAAACAGCATCGACATGGTCGTTCGTTGTTGACAACAACCTTGCACCGACCGCGAAGTCCGCTCCAGTTGCACCTAAGAAAACCGATGTAAAGCCTGGTGCTGACAAGACAAAGGATGGCAAGGGTGGAAACCGCCCTTCTGCTAACCCTGGCTCCACCGGAGCTGGTGCTGGCAGACCACTTGGTGGATCATCCGGATTTCCAGGCCGTCGCCGCGGGAACTAATCACTCGCTCTAGCGTATTCTAATCAAGTCAAAAGGCGGACTCCCAACAGGGAGCCCGCTTTTTTGTATTTGGAGCCTAAGAATGAACCTTACCGTCGACGACAACCACATCTCATTTGCAAACTTTATTCGTATGAGCCGGGCGGAACTCCCCCCGCCACTTGTTTCATCCTTCCTACCACTCCTCGATACGGTTAAAAGCCACGATGATTTCCCTCAAGACTCTATGACCGCTGCGCAACGATCCCGGCTGGCAGAGGCATGGTCGATGCCAGTAACCGACGGCGAATTAGAAAGCTGCAGGCGCCGGGGCATTTTTGTGACATGGACCACTATCGATGAACGCCCACATCTGGTACGTAACGCTCCCCTTATGCCAGCGTTTGTGTTTGGACGTGGAGACATTCGGACGGCATCGAGGCAATGTATTTCCATCGTCGGTACACGCAATGCAAGTGACTATGCTGAGCGACAAACGTATGTGTTTGCCAAGTACTTGGTTGAACGCGGGATCGTGATTGTAAGTGGAGGTGCGAGTGGGATTGATACCTTCTCCCATAAGGCTGCTATCGAAGCCGCCGTGCCAACGATTGCCGTGATGGGTACCGGGTTACTGCGGGCCTTTCCAGCAGACAATGCAAATCTGTTTGATGACATCGTGGAGTGCGGAGGACTCCTCCTCTCCGAATATGCGCCCAGCAGTCAAAGTAAAGCGTGGAAGTTTCCGGAACGCAATCGTGTGATTGCCGCGATGTCAAAGCTGACACTTGTTGTCGAAGCTGGGTTGAAGTCTGGGGCCCTGATAACAGCATCGTTTGCAGGCACATTCGGGCGGGACACCTGCGTTATCCCAGGCCCATTGGATGATGGAAACAATGAAGGTGGGCATGAGCTGATCCGTGATGGCGCAACATTAGTTACACATCCACGCCAGCTGTTACCGGAAAACCCAGGATTGTTCGACACGGGATACATTTCTGAGCCACGGCTTGTACAAGCACGATTGGCGCTGTCGGATGCAGAACAGCGCCTTATGCAGTTAATTCCCAGTGATGGCATTCATCCGAGCGCACTATGTGATACAGCTCCGTTTCCCTTGTCAGAAACAAATGCCTTGGTTACAATCCTTGAGTTGAAAGGTGCGATCAGTCGCACGCATCAAGGTACATTGAAGCCAGTCTAACGGGCCGGGGTACAATGCATCGGAGGTATATCATGGCCACACAAAAGAAAAAACCGGCACTCTCGGGAGAAGCAGCGCGCCTCCTTGAGCAATACCGGAATGCATCCAATGGAATAAAGCCTGTAGGGGCTGCTGTTCAAGGATCTGGCGGCGGAGCCGCAGGAAAAGGCAGTTCTCCCGCAGGTGGCGCCTCGCAAATGCGACGCAGCGGAACGCGCGGAAAGTAATCACTACATCCCCTGATGACACTTGCATCAGGGGATTGTCTTTTTCAGAGGACTGCGTTCTGACCTTGAAACCAGATCAGTACGAAAGACTATAGTGACTGCTGGGTAATGTGCTCTTCACATCCTGTCCAGCCTCTCACATCTCGAACACCGTAAACGCGTAACCCACTCTCACGTAACAACAACGCAGCGGAATGTACATCACCGATGGCTCTCAGCCCGGGCGCATAGCGTTCTGTTGCCCAATAAGCATCGCTTGCAGTATCAGCCAGCTGGAAATCAGCCTGAACATCACCCGTTACCTGCGCTCCAAGAACCGCAGCTGCAAGAATGACAAGAGGCGCATCGTCGCCGATGCCAACAAAGCTGACACGTTGATGGTTCGCCTGAGCCTTGGCCCATGCATCGACAATTGCCGCGACTTTCTGGCCGATAACAGGTCGGTTGTATGTTGAGTGAAATGCCTTCCATTGGTCAACGCCAACACCGATAGCGGAAACATCCAGGGCAATGACAGCAGTTCCACTCTTCGCCGATGCGCGCGCCGACTGAGCTGCTGCGCTCCCGACGGCAATGATGGCATCCCCACCGGATGTTGCCGGACGGACGTTTGGCGGAACAACTGCCAGAGATGTTTGTAACCAGCGGGTCGCTTCGTCGTTCCACTTTCTTGACCCTCGTAGCCCACGGGCAATGAAGTGCTTGCGTTCATCAGCAGCCTGGGCATGGAGAGGTTGCTCAGTGACATTGGCATCAGGGCGACCTTGCAGCCAACGACACATCCACTTCGTCATCACCTCACGGCTTTCACGGTTGTAGTTGTGGTTGTAAGGGAACTGATCCCAGGCGATGGATTTAGCCGCGCCATACAGCTGGTAGACATTCCGAATTGCCGGTCCTTCAACCGATGGCGTAGTTTTGGACCAGTCTCCTAGACACGAAACCAGAAACTGCGGCTTTGGCGCAAACAGTGCTGCGATTTCCACATTGTCCGTATCGACACGCAGGCCAGGAGCATTTTCGCAGAGGCAACCTCCCTGCATCGTTGTGGAGACCATATTGACTGGCACGGAGCACTGTATACGCTTGTCAATGGCGGCTAGAACGAAGGCCTGTGAGCCTCCACCCGATGCTCCTGTAACACCAATACGCTTTCGGTCGACATCCGGGCGGCTCTCGAGATAATCCAGCACACGGATGCTATTCCACGTCTGGAGACCGAGCAGGCTGACACCCCACATCCAGTCCGTAGTCGTGCCGGCCATCCCGTGACCCGCCTGCAAGGTATCGTTGTAGCCAACCATGTCGTAGGCGAGTACCAGAAAGCCCTGTCGAGCGAGTGAGACGCCAAGCTGAACAAGATCGGCTTTACCGGCGGCGAGGCGTTCTCCGGGAGCATTACGGGGGACATCTGCTTCGCGTGTGCGCCGCCCCTCTGCCCAGTGTCCATGCGGATTCGCGATGGCAGGAAACGGTCCACCGTCTATCGGCCGATAGACATTTCCGCAAAGCCAGAAGCCATCAAGTGTCTGGATGGCGATGTTTTCGACACGAACCCCATCGGATTCAAACGTGGATGTAACAATTGGACTTAGTGCGCACTTGCGGCGGCCTGGAAGCAGGCCACAAGCCAGCTGGATGCGGGTCCGCAGCGCCGCTCCACGTACTTCCCATTCGTCTTTCCGTTCAGGCTTCTGAAACAGATGAAACGTATCCAAATCACGTGGTTTATCCATTGCCATCCCCCACTGTTTTACTTATCAAGCAAGACCAAAGCACGCCCGTAAGTGACCGATGCTATTTTTTGCGATTGTCATTGCATCCGGCGTGTAATCAAAAACTTCCACACTAACCCATCCATCAAAATCGGTTGCATTGAGTGCTGCCGCGATGGCCTTGAAATCTGTCGCGCCATCCCCAGGGCCACGCCGGTTCGCATCGTTTGCATGGAGGTGGCAGCAAAGATCGCCATATTCCGCGATGAGTCCCGCTGGCCCGATGGCCTCGGAACACATTGACTTGACATCCAGCATCATCCCGATGTTCGGGTGCCCACAGGCCTCGACAAGCGAAAAGGCTTGTTGCTGGGTGAGGAGAAAGTCAGCTTCGGGTCCTGGAAGGGCCTCGGGGCAGAGGCGCACCGCTGACCCTTGCAGCTGGGTTGCAATGTGAAGCAATGTTTCCTGCGAGCGCTGCATCGCCCCGGACAAATCACCACCCTCAAGCGTCCGTGCTTTCGGAGACCCGAGGACCATGACTGGAGCACCTACATCAAGGGCCAGGTCAGCGAGAGCCTTGAGGTAGCTTGTCGTCTTTTCACGCAGGGCGGTGTCTGATGTATGAATATGTAACCCAGGAGGTGACACCAGCAGCCAGTGAAGTGCCGTGATGGACAGGCCGTGGTCCGTCGCGACGGATGCAATCCATCGTCGCATTTCCGCGGATATATCCCGGCAATCTGGAGCAAACGTAAACGGAGCGAGCTCAATGCCTGTATAGCCGGCCGCTTGGGCATCGGCGCAGACACGGGGCCAAGCGTCAACGGTGCCAGCATTGGGGCCCCACGTCTCGTTACAAATCGAAAAACCGCGCAGTTTCATTCAGGCAGCGGCTTTCCACGTGTTTCCGGGGCGAGAGCAATACCCACAAACCCTACGACATAGATGAACGCTACGACGCAAGCTGCGGCCCGAAAACCACTGCCTGGCACACCCGTTTCCATCGACTTTGCGAGCTGTCCAAGCACAAGAGGTGCTGCCGCAGCAATGATGCGTGCACAGTTGTAGCAGAAGCCGATTCCCGTGGCTCGAAGGCGTGTTGGAAAGAGCTCAGGGAAGTAAACCGCGTACGCAGCAAATGGCGCGAGGGTGAACAAGCCGAGTATAAATGCCCAGATATACGATGTGGATGTTCCATCTAGGAAGCGGAATGTTCCTTGGATTGCAAAAAACGCCAGGATGAAGGCGCCAATCAAAGCCGGCCGCCGTCCAACGCGCTCGCTGATCGCTGTGAATGCAAGCATCCCGATAAACGCACCAGCCTGCTGCGTCATCGAAAGATAGGACTTGAAATGCGCAAGCTCTTTCCCTTTGAGGGGGCTGACAAAGCCGACAAGGTCCATCAGCCAAAAGCCAACGCCCCAGAGGGCTCCCACGCCGGCGATAGCCAAAAGGGTTCCCGCAATCGTGTTTCGCCGCAGCGTTGGATCCTTAAACAGAGCAAGTATCGAACCCGTTGACAGACCCTCCCGCTCGGATTTCGCCTTTGACTCCGCCCAAGTTTCAGGCTCTTTGACAACGCGGCGTATTACGAATACGAGGACTGCCGGAAACGCACCGACAAAGAATGCCGTACGCCAATAGTCGGGACCGATGCTGCTGAGGAAGAGTGTGATGACAGCAGCCATCGCGTTTCCAACAGCCGAGAGTGCCTGCAGGACACCGAGTGCCATTGCACGTGACCGCGCAGGAAACACTTCCGCCACAAGCGCTGCACCCGCCGCAAACTCTCCACCAACGCCAAGGGCCGTCATAAATCGGCAGAATCCATATTGCAATGGGTTTGTGACAAAGCCATTCAGGCCTGTGAAGACGGCATAAATCAAGATGGTCGCGGCCATCGTCTTTGCGCGTCCAAACTTATCTCCAATCGCGCCAAACAAGAAGCCTCCGACCGCCCACCCAATCAAAAAGGTGGATGTCATGTAGCCGCCAAGCCTGGTCGCTTCCTGCTTGGTGGCATCGGGGCCGAGGAGCGCCATCATCGATGGCTGCCGGACCATGTTGAACAGGTTTTGGTCCATGGTGTCGAACAGCCAGCCGAGGCTTGAAATGATCAGTACGATCCATGCGTAGCGTGGTACGCCTTTCCACCAGGGCTGCTGGACATCGGGAGTCGTCATGGTACGAGGGTTACCTTTGGCGGTTTTGCATAGGTTTTGGCAACAGTGGCGACATTCGCCTGTGTTGCATCACCTTGATGGAAGTAGACCCGATAAGCAAACGTCACAGATTTACCTTTTGGTGTGATCAGCTGGCCAGCGGTCTTGTCGTTTTTCTTGGATGCATCGAAGTCGTGAAGACCAAACGGATTGACAGCGAAGAGGCCGTACGTTCGCGCGTGCCAGGTCGTTGGGTGTCTCGGGTTGGCTGGGCTATCGAAAATGGCGACACCAACGGACTTTCCATCGATGGTTCCTGAATTATCAACCCAAGCACTGGCTTTGCCCCAGAGAGCACCTTGCTTCAGTCCCTCTGCGTTTATCATCGTGCCCGTCTTGTCGCCTTTGATGGCCTCGGGTACGCGGATAGCAAATGTCCCTTCCTTTGTGTCTCCCCACTTTAGGTCATCCGTGGTTGGCGTGACAGTGATGGAAAAGTCGAGGAACATGCCAGCGCCGACAGGCGTGAAGGTCACGCTTCGGGTGTCTTTGGCGATGGTTTTGCCTTCGGGGTCATTCCAATCTGTCGTGCTTGTCAGGTGTGCCTGGAGTGGGCCGCCGGCAAGCATTGGAAAATCCGTATGGACGGTTTTGCCGATGCGGTGTTTTTCATCACCGGCTTCGGTCCAGAAATCGATGCCATTGATGTCGCCGTGTGTAAACCACAAGCCGCGGTGGTGCGGATGGTCTTCTGCTTCATCGGTGCCCTTTTCGACTGGCCACCGACGTGTCATATGCACATCATCGCCAAACGGAAGAATCGGATACAAATACGGCTTTGTTGGCCCTGTGGAGACATCGTAGCGGGCGATCAGCTTGTCTCCCCGCTTCACTTCGGCATCCGCGCCGGTGAGGCTAACAGTCAGCTCAGGAAGCTCAGTATTAGTCGATGGCGTCGCAACGAACAGCTTTGACTCGCCGGCACCGAGGTTGTTTACCAAAAAGGTGACGCGGAGTTTATCTTTCCCGATGGCATCAAACTGCGCTGGGATGGCGGGGGTGCCTTTTGGTGCCTTTGGCAGCTTTTTCAGCGCGGCTTTGGTAACGACGATGGAGACGGGATACGGGGCTGTGACAGGGGCATCGGCGGTAACACGCACAGGCACATTTTGTGCCTGTGCTGTCGCCACCAAAGCCATTGCCGTCGAAAGACTAACAACAAGCTTCTTCATGGATGCCACCTAGATCTTGGAAGGAACGGCAAAGCCGGTGCGATACGGGCGTGTCAACATCGATGCGGCTTCGGCATCTCCCGTTATGGATTCCTTCTTCGGATCGATTGTGATCACCCGTCCAAGGCGCCCCATCGCATTTGCAGTGTCAACATTGTTGGCCTTCAAATGCTCACGGTAGCGCACAACGGCCTCTGCACCATGCTTGTTGCTCGCGAGGAGTCCAGTCAGTTCTTTCGCTGGAACAGCAGGCTCACCCAAGCGGTACGAGATGTTTCCAAGATGACAAAGCGCGCTTGAAAGGTGTCCCTCAACGATTGGTGCATTAAGAGCAGCGGTATCGCGGTTACGGACGGCTTTCACAAAGTTACCAAAGTGGTCGCCACCGCCGCTAAACTTCTGTACTTGATTTCCAGCCTTGTCGAAGGCCAGTGCAACGGCATAGTTGCTTGAGAAAACAACATAACCCTCGGAGCCGTAGACAATATTTCCAATCGAAACGCCGGTGTATTCAGGTGTGTCAAGGCCTCGAACTTCGAAGACGAGCGTTTGATCGCCGTACTCGAATGTGGTCACAACTGTGTTTGGGGTCTCACCCTGATCGGAATATCCAAAACGTCCGCCAACCGAGTGGACTTTACTTGGCAGTGTCGACTTGCCTAGTGCCCAGCGTGCGATATCCATCTGGTGGATACCCTGGTTTCCGAGGTCACCGGCGCCGTAGTCCCAGTGCCAATGCCAGTTGTAGAGGTAGCGATTTGAGTTATACGCGCGCTTTGGTGCAGGGCCAAGCCAGATGTCGTAGTCGACTTCCGCTGGTGCAACTGCATCCGCAATCATCCCGATAGACTTTCGCGGCTTGTAGCAGAGACCACGCGAGACTTCTACTTTCCCGATTTTTCCGCTGTGGATGTACGCGATGGCATCCTTGATGGCCTTGTGCGAGCGGCTTTGGGTACCCGTTTGGCAGATTTTGTTATAGCGCACCATCGCTTCGGAAAGGCGGCGACCTTCGCTTACATTGTGGCTGACTGGCTTCTCGATATACGCATCTTTGCCGGCTTGCATCGCCCAGATTCCCGCAAGCGAATGCCAGTGGATCGGAAGCGCGGCTGAAACGGCATCGATGTCCTTGTCTTCATACAGTTTCCGAAGGTCCTGATAAACCTTTGGCTTCTTTCCGGTCTTGGTAGCAACGGCGGCAGCCGCCTTTTCTGCGGTACGAAGGTCGATATCACAAATCGCTACGACCTCGGCATTTGGGTTTGAAACATAGCCATCCACGTGGGCTTTGCCCCGACCATTTAGTCCAATGACACCGATGCGCAGCTTGTCGGCAGTGGGCTTGCCCTTCGATGTCCTAGCCATCACTTGGGATGGAGTGGCTACAGCGGCGGCAGTCAGCGCTGCCAAAAAGAATGAATCAGAGAGAAACGCACGACGGCTGGATGGTGACATGGTGTTTCACAACCTCTACTTGAAACGGATTAGGATGTCAGGTTTCTACGTTGGGAACGTACATTCCTTGACATCAAGATGACTACGACTGCATTACCTGACGGATGACATGTCCATGGACATCGGTGAGGCGACGCTGGGCACCATTGTGATAGTAAGTCAGCTTGGTGTGATCGATACCGCAGAGTGCAAGCACGGTGGCATGGAAGTCGTAAACGGTCGCGACATCCGTGACCGACTTATGACCAAACTCATCGGTTGCCCCATACGATGTCCCGCCCTTGACCCCCGCTCCCATCATCCAGACAGTAAAAGCATCCGGGTTATGATCGCGGCCGGCGGCTCCGATCTGGTGGGTTGGCATTCTCCCAAACTCGGTCGTCCAGAGAATGAGGGTGTCATCGAGGAGTCCACGGCTCTTCATATCTGCGAGTAAGCCAGCTGTTGGCCGGTCCAAAATGGGCACATGGCGCTCGTAGTCTGCTTTGAGAGTTTTATGGGCATCCCAGTTCAGCAGGCCATCCACTCCGCTGGCACACGCCCCGCAGTAGAGCTGGACAAAGCGCACGCCGCGCTCAAGTAGCCTGCGGGAAAGCAAT
>JBEEMN010000048.1:0-7489 GCA_041192625.1 Armatimonadota bacterium | reverse complement strand
GAAAACGAGGACGGCCAGCTTCTTCTCTCCAAGAAGCGTGCTGACTTTGAGAAGTCTTGGGACCGCGTGCAGATTGCACTCGAGACCCAGGAAACCATCAAGGCGATGGTTACCGACCGTGTTCGCGGTGGACTTGTTGTTGACCTCGGAATCCGTGGCTTTGTCCCGGCATCCCATGTTGGAAACGGCAAGCTCAAAAACCTCGACAAGTTCGTTGGTCAAAGTGTTCCTCTAAAGGTTCTTGAAGTTGACCGCCACGGCCGCAAAGTCGTTCTTTCGCACCGCAAGGCAACTGAAGAAGAGCGCGAAAAGCAGAAGGTTGACACCCTCGAATCCCTCGCCGAAGGCCAAGAGCGAACCGGTATCATCCGCCGCGTAACCGATTACGGAGCATTCGTTGACCTCGGTGGAATCGATGGACTTCTCCACGTTTCCGAAATGTCCTGGACCCGAATCAAGCATCCTTCCGATGTCGTTAAAGTCGGACAGGAAGTCAAAGTCAAGGTCCTTCGCCTGAGCCCAGACCAGGGTCGTGTGTCGCTTGGTATGCGCCAAGTGATGCCAGATCCATGGGAATCGGCTGGCGAGCAGTTCCATGTGAACGATGTCATCGAGGGTGAAGTCACCCGAATCGTACCTTTTGGTGCATTCGTTCTCCTCGAAGGTGGCCTCGAAGGTATCATCCCGAACTCCGAGAGCTCACACCGCCGGATGGCAAAAGCATCCGATGTTGTCGAATCCGGACAAACGGTTACCGTCAAGGTTATCGATGTACGCCCTGAAGAGCGTCGTCTTACCCTCTCCCTCCGCGCCCTCCAAGCACGTGACCCAGCTGATGCCTTCGTACCTGCACCTGCAGTCGAAGAAGATGCTGGCGGACGCCGTGGCAAGAAGGACAAGCGCCGACGTGGGGATGACGATGGTGGAGATATCCGCTCCTTCCTTCGTCCAGGTGCCGACTTTGGTACTACACTCGGAGACATGTTCGGCGATATGTTCGCCACTGCACGCAAATCTGAGAAGAAGCGTGCGCCACGTCGCCGTGATGAAGATGATGAAGATCTCGAGAACATCGATATCGATGATGTCGCGACCGACACCGAAGCTGAAGCAGAAGCACCAGCAGAGGCTCCAGCTGAGGCTGGTACAGAAGAGGCGTAATCCTCGACTGGTTCGGAAATCACACTTGGACCCTGGAGCAATCCGGGGTCTTTTTCTTGCCCCTGACAATACCCCATGCTAGATTGAATTCAATGGCAATCTGGGCAGTCACTGGTGGCATCGCATGTGGGAAATCCGCAGTCATCGCAGCCTTCGAACGCCTCGGCGTGACGTGCTACTCCGCCGATATAGATGCCAGAGAAGTTATGGGCGACCCTGCTGTAAACCGCGCCGTCCGGGATGCCTTTCCAGATGCACTCGATCAACACGGGCAGCTTGATAGAGCAACGTTGGGGCAGCTCATTTACGCCGATACCACGAGACGTAAACAGCTCGGGCTAATCATGCATCCCTTTATCCGGGCCCGGATGAAAGAGCGTATTGAACAGAATCGTGCATCGACTATTGCGCGGCTTGAGCTCTATGAAGTGCCACTTCTCTTTGAAGGCAGCTTGGAATCCTGGTTCGATGGCACCATTTGTGTGATGTGCAACCCGGATGAACAGAAACGACGTCTCTGCGAGCGGAATCGTGCGCGCTACAACACTGAACTATCTGATGACGAGGTAAGGCAAATGCTTGCTAGTCAGCTTCCGGTTTCAGAGAAAGCAGCATTGGCTGACATCGTGATTGAAAATTCTGGCTCAGCCGATGAACTTCTTGGTGTGGTGCAAACAGTTTATGAGACGCTTTTGCAAAAGTTGCACTTATAAAGGCATCTCAGACTGTGAGCCAAGCAGGCATTGTGGCCACAGTCTGAATCACAAACGACTGCTTGAGCAGTAAGTTTGCCCCGACGCTGTGTATCGCTTGCTGATTTGTCTTAGCTTGAAAGTCCATCCATAAACTTGCTGATCGCTGGAATCATCATGCGCTGATGTACCAAAAACGCATCATGGCCGTAGTCTGATTGTAAAATGACCGCTTGTGCGTTTTCATTTCCTCCGCGCTGTGCCCGCTCAGCAATCTCAAGCGTCTGGCGGGGAGGGAAGAGGTCATCCGATGAGAATCCAATGCCGAGAACTCGCGCTGTGACGGTACGGAAGACATCATCCAACGATGAACGGTCACGTGCTAGCCCGTGGCTGTCCAGCGCACGCGAAATCAGGATGTACGTATTGGCATCAAAACGCTTATTTAGCTTGTCTCCCTCATCGTTCAGATAGTCCTCCACGAGAAAGTCTGATCGTGGACTGATGTCCCTCGAGAGAAGTGGGTCACAGCCATCATGGAACATATCCTGAAACGAGCTGTCCGAGAGGTAGGAGATGGTCCCAATCATCCTTGCAAGCGCCAAGCCCGCCTCTGGTTCCACACCATGTGCTGCATAATTGCCATTCGTGAATGCAGGGTCAAGCCGAATCGCTGTGCGGGCACAATGGTTATAGGCAATCGCCCGTGGATTCGGTGTCAGAGCCGTTGCCACCGGGATGATTCCGCGAACGGCATCCGGATACATCGCAGCCCATTCAAGCGCCTGAAAACCGCCCATCGAACCGCCTGCGACACACGCAACATTGGTGACACCAAAGCATTGCTCGAGGAAGATCTTTTGCGTTGTGACCATGTCACGAATCGAGATTTGTGGAAAGTTTGGACCGTATGGTTGACCCGTTCGAGGGTCGATTGAGAGCGAGCCCGTGGTTCCCCGACATCCACCAAGAAAATTCGGGGCAATCACGCACCAGGTGTTTGTGTCGATCGCTTTTCCCGGACCGATGATGTCATCCCAGTACCCTGATGAGCGATTTGTAAGGGCATATTTGCCCGCGGCGTGACTTGAACCAGTGATGCCATGGGCGATCAGGACGACGTTAGACTTGTCCGCACTTAGGTCACCGTAACGCTCAAAGGCGACATCGACTTCCGGTAGTGTGTCACCCGACTCAAGCGTTATGCCACCAGAGAGGCGGAAGGTCTCCTTTGTGACGATCAATTGAGACGGTTCAGGTGCATCATGTACAGACATTGAGGCTATCTTACCGCCGTCCAGCACGAACATCGGCCCGTGCTACAATGCGTCGATTAGGTAAGCCGCACGCATGAAACATGTCATTTCCATCTCACTAGGGTCCTCCTCCAGAGACAAAACCGTCCAGACGACGTTTCTGGGCGAAGCATTTACAATCTCGCGGCAGGGTGTGGATGGTGATGAAAAGCGTTTTATGCAGCGCCTGGGTGAGCTCGATGGAACGGTGGATGCATTCGGCTTCGGGGGGATGGACCGCTATCTCTATATAGGCGATAAACGCTACGAATTTTCCGCTGCCAAGCGCCTTCTTGCACCGGCGATTAAGACGCCCGTCCTCGATGGCAGTGGCCTCAAGAACACCTTGGAGCGTGCCGTCGTGCGCCGCTTGGCGGCCGAGGGGATTGTTGACTTTGCCCATTCCAAGACACTCATGGTCGCTGGAGTCGATCGTTTCGGGATGAGTGAAGCCCTTGCCGAGCAGGGGGGCGAAATCGTGTTTGGTGACTTGATGTTTTCCCTTGGACTTCCGATTCCAATTCGGGGCGCCAAGCAACATCGCCTTGTCGCAGGATTATTGCTCCCCTTAATCGTTCAGATGCCTCTCTCTGTTCTTTACCCAATGGGCGAAAAGCAAAATCAAATCATCCCAAAACATCAACATTGGTATGCCTGGGCGGACATCATTGCTGGAGACTTCCACTACATCCGGAGGCACCTCCCAACTGCTGAAAGCGGAATTCTTAAGGGTAAAACCATCCTGACAAACACGACGACGGAACAAGATCAAATCGAGCTTCGTGAACGCGGAGTAAAGCGTCTGATCACGACGACGCCATCCTTTGATGGACGCTCGTTCGGTACAAATGTGATGGAAGCGATGTGTGTTGCGTTAAACGGTGGCAAGCTGCTTGACAAAGCTGGGTACGAAGCGGTTCTCGCAAAACTGTCGTGGGACATCAATGTTATCGACCTGCAAGCTACGGGTGTTGGAGTGAACAAGTAATGGAACGCTTTGCCTTTATCATCCATGCAATTGATGTCCGCGCAGATGTCGCGAAAAAATTTCCTATCGCTAAGTATTTCCCGGCACCGATGGTTGAGAACGCGATGGCGTATGTGAAGCCGATGGTCGTGTCTCACATCACCGGTATCAAGTCCAAGACCGGTGTGGAGGCCGAAGGATGGTTCATCGGATGCACGCTTGGGCCCCGAAAGCTTTTGACATCGGAGCCTGAGTTCGTCTACAAAAACCTTGAGCAGTGTGTTGCCCTCGCGGATGGTCTTGGTGCGAAAGTCATTGGCCTCGGAGCATTGACATCGGTGGCCGGTGATGGCGGGATCACGCTCGCCAAGCGTGTCAATATGGCCGTAACGACCGGTAATAGTTACACCGTTGCGACGGCTGTCGAGGGTGCGATCAAGGGTGCTGATCTCATGGGAGTGGCGATTGAGGATGCCCATGTTGCCATCGTCGGTGCGGCGGGAAGCATCGGTCGTACAAGCGCAATGCTCCTCGCGCCAAAGTGCCGGAAAATGACGCTCCTTGGCCGCGATGCGGCCAAGCTTGAGCCCCTGGCGAACGAGCTGCGGGCTGTGTGTAAAACTGTAAATGTTTCATCGGATACATCAACAGGTCTTAAAGATGCCGATGTCATCGTGACGGTGACATCCGCTGTGGATGCCGTTATCCAACCATCGGATTTGAAACCGGGCGCGGTTGTCTGTGATGTCGCCCGTCCACGGGATGTCTCGGTGCGTGTCGCTAAAGAGCGCCCGGATGTTCTTGTGATCGAAGGCGGAATCGTTCAGGTGCCTGGGAAGATGTCATGCATAAAGACAGATAAGCATGGCGTCGAAAAGACCGGGGATTTCAGCTTCGGTTTTCCTGCTGGAACCGCGTATGCCTGTATGTCGGAAACGATGATGTTGGCGCTTGACCAGCGGTATGAATCGTTTACGCTTGGCAAGACGGTGAGTGTTGAGCAGGCATCCAAAATGTGGGAGCTCGCGGACAAGCATGGCTTCGGACTCGCTGGATTCCGGTCCTTCGAACGTGCCGTCACACCTGAGACGATTGCCGCCGTTCGGAAAGCGGCGGGACGCTGAAGCCTACTTAGGGACTAAACTTACCTGTTCCGCGTGTTGGCAGGGCAGTCAAGTCCAGACCAGCTACGGCATCTACCAATATCGCCTGCAGCTTCGGGGCTACTCCCACAACGATGTCGTGGACGCTCTCGTGTGCTATCGCGGCAGCCGTCAGACCCGCGCCGTAGTTTGTGACGACGGATGCACCGCAGTAGTGCATCCCGGCCTCGATGGCAAGCATCGCTTCATTAGCGCCTGTCATACCGACAACATCGCCGCCCAGCCTCGCCATCATCCGGATCTCTGCTGGTGTCTCAAAGCGTGGGCCATCCGTACAAACGTACGTCCCGCGGTCGCGGATTGGACTTCCAAGCGCAGATGCAGCATCGACAAATGCCTTCCGAAGTGCCTGGCTGTATGGGGGAGTCACATCTGTGTGGACCACATCATTTGTGAAAAACGTCCGCTCCGCTTGGTTACGGGTCAGGTCTATCAAGTCATCTAACAGGACGATTTCACCCGGATGAATGGACGTGTCAAGAGACCCAACGGCTGTCGTCGCAAAGATAGCCTTTACGCCAAGCTTTGCCAATGCGGCAATATTTGCCTTGTGCGTTATGCCGTGTGGAGGAATCTTGTGGCCGATGCCATGGCGGTGTAGAAATGCGGCCGGGATGCCACCGATTTCTCCGATGGTTACATCGGCGGTTCCAAAGCGTGTCGTAACGACTTCATGCCTAGTTGTTTTCGTCAGGATGTCAGCGGTGATACCTGTTCCACCGATGATGGCTAATTGAATCTGCACGGCTTCCAGTGTACCTCCGTGAAGGAAACTGATTGGATGTCTGGGTGGTAGCATCGGTGGATGCAGCCCGTCTTAAAGCATCGTGACCTTCGAGAGCTCGGGGTTGTCGCTGGGTTCTGGATACTGGTCACGGCGATTCTGTTCTGGCCGGTTGTGAGCGGGGCTAAGTCCGTTTTTTTCGGCGACCTGGCGTTGTACTTCATCCCACAATTTGGAAACATTGCTGCAGCACTGCACGAAGGAAAGCTGCTGTTCTGGAACCATACAATTCTGGGTGGCGTACCGCATGTCGGTAATCCGCAAGGCTGGTTGCTCTATCCGACGGTATGGCTGAATGCATTCCTCCCGGCATGGCATGTGGCTGGGATTATCCCGGTGATGCACGTTCCTATTGCAGCAATCGGGATGCACTTCTTCACGAGACGAATAGGATTTTCAATTTTTGCCTCGATGGTTGCAGCAGGCACGTTTGCATTTTCGAGTGTGCTGCTTACAAAAGCACAATTCCCAAATATGGTGCAGGCCATTGCTTGGACGCCATGGGTCTTGGCGGCGGTCATCACCTGTATCCGAAGGCCATCGTCTACTTCTGCTGCGTTTCTCACGGTTGTGGGCAGCCTGTCCATTTGTGCCGGCCACGCACAGATCACATGGATGGATGCACTATTGTGTATTGCAATCGTGATTTGGAAGTGCCGCTCCTGGCGGACGTATGGATTTTTGGTCATCGCTGCTGTCGGGATAGTTTTACTGTCCGCTGCATACATATTGCCGATGCTAGAAGTCGCTGCATGGAGTGGCCGCGATCACATGTCGCTTGCTCAAGCGAACCGTTTCCGGGTGCCGATGGCCGGATTGTCTTCCTATTTGACCAATGCACATCCGGGGGGAGACCCAACCTCTAGGTCAGGATTTCGCTGGGCTGGAAACACGTGGGAAATCTCTGCATACTTCGGTGCGCTTGCGCCGGTGATCGTATTGTTGATCGGAGTGCCGTTGATGTTCGTAAAACATCGCCTTCGGTTGCCAATACTTGCATCGATTGTTTTATGTGTCGTTGGTTGGTGGTTATCACTTGGGGTTCAGGGTGGACTCTATCCTGTTGTTTTTCGGGTTGTTCCTGGAGCCAAAGCCTTTCATGATCCAGCTCGATTTCTCCATTACGTTCATCTTGGAGTTCCTCTTGCTGTCGGCGGAGTACTCTCCATCATCGAGACATTCAAGACCGGAAGAATCGTTAGCATGGTGCTCGGTTTGGTGAATGTTACATCGTTGCTGTTGCTTGCTCCCAATTGGTATCCACTGGTAACTAGTCAAGTCTGGTTGGATGCACAAGAATTCTATAAGCCTCTGGGGGCGTCGGTCGTCTATACGCAAAATGACCGTTCAGTCTGGTTGACTTATGCAAATCCAAAATCATTTGCTGGTGTTCAAACAGACAAAAGTGTTAGGGACTTTCTCATGTC
>JBEEMN010000047.1:0-10262 GCA_041192625.1 Armatimonadota bacterium | reverse complement strand
CACTCCTATCTCACGGTTCTCTGCTGGGAAGGGTTGGAGCGACGTATCAAAAATGTCAGTGATACGCACCGCGACCGCCTGAAGTATGAGCTCGAAATCATCGAGAAAACGGGCTTTTCACGCTACTTCCTCATCGTCCGCGATATCGCGCAATACGCACGCGGTAGCAAAATCTACTTTGGTGTCCGAGGCTCTGCGGCAGGTTCGCTGGCATCGTTCTGTATTGGTATCACCGACCTCGACCCAATCGAATACAACCTCACCTTCGAGCGCTTCCTAAACCCCGAGCGCGTCACGATGCCCGATATCGATATGGACTTCGAGGACACACGTCGCTCGGATGTCATTAAGCACGTCGCGGAAAAGTATGGCGAAGAAAACGTTGGCTTCATTTCAACGTTCGGAACGCTTGGTGCGAAGGCTGCAATTCGTGATGTCTGCCGGGCGATGGGCCTTCCACTGTCAGAGACCGACCGCATCGCCAAAATGATTCCCAAGATGCCTCTTGGGTTGTCTATCCAGCAATCCATGGATGGCTACCCCGCAAAGGACTACTCCGGTAATCCTGAGATGAAGCGGGAATACGAGACCAACCCGATGGTCCGTGAAGTGATCGATACTGCAAAGTCCATTGAGGGCCTGACCAGAAACTCATCGATTCACGCAGCGGGAATCATGATCTCCGACGTGCCGCTTGTTGAGTACACGCCGCTTGTCCGCACAAATGATGGCTCGGTCGCGACGCAGTATCCACACAGCTCGCTTGAGAAAATCGGCCTGCTTAAAATGGACTTTCTGGGGCTGATCAACCTCACCATTTTGGCCCGGGCTGTTGACCTGATTCATGAAACCAAAGGCGATGTCATCGATGTTTGGGATATTCCTCTGGATGCATCCGAGCCGCGAGCGCTCAAGGCCTACGACATGCTCAGCCGTGGGGAAACGACGGGTATCTTCCAGCTCGAATCCGATGGTATGCGCCGCTGGATTGTTGACCTAAAGCCTCGGAGTGTAAAAGAGCTCGCTGCGATGGTGGCGCTCTACCGCCCCGGTCCAATGGACCACATCCCGCGCTACATCCGCTCTAAGTTTGATCCAACCCAGATTCAGTACACACACCCGACCCTTGAGCCCATTCTCGGTGAAACGTATGGCGTCATCGTCTACCAGGATCAGGTTCTAAAAATCGTACAAGCTGTCGCTGGATTTACACTTGGACAGGCAGACCTTCTCCGCCGCGCGATGGGTAAGAAGAAAAAGTCCGAAATGGACCAGCAGCGGGCGAACTTTATGAAAGGATCCGCTGAACGCGGTATTTCTGAGAAAGTCGCCGATCAGATCTTCTCGGAAATCGAGCCATTTGCCGGATATGCATTTAATGGTGCGCACGCAGCTTGCTACGCGATGGTCGCCTACCAAACGGCGTATCTCAAAGCGAACTATCCTGCTGAATACCTCGCCGCTTATCTAGGAGCCTATGCGGATCGAACCGAAAAGATTGTCGGTGCCATCGATGAATGTGGACGCCTCGGGGTAACCGTTTTGCCCCCGGATATCAACACATCGAGGTCGGAATTCAGTGTTCCTGAAGATGGAAAGATTCTCTTCGGCCTCCTTGGCATCAAGAATGTGGGTAAAGCACCCGTCGATGCAATTCTCGCTGCACGGGTAAACGGGGGAGCTTTCCGAGATCTCGGCGACTTTTGTGACCGTGTCTTTGCAGAGGGCTTGACGAGTAAATCTGTCATTGAAATGCTCATCAAGGCAGGTGCACTCAGCTGCTTACATCCAAATCGTAAGGCGCTGCTCGAAGGCCTCGATGACTGTGTTGCGGCAGCACAGCGTAATCTCCGGGACCAGCAATCGGGGTTGATGAGCCTCTTTGACGGAGATGACACACAGGATGCATCCCTTGCTGCACAAAAACCACTCCCGACAGTCCCCGACTTTTCACGCGGTGAGAGACTGGCCTTTGAAAAGGAGCTACTGGGCCTCTACCTAACGGAACACCCGGTCAAGCCTTTCGAACCAGAGCTCCGACGAAAGCACCGGGCGGTGCGTATCGAGGGCCTCACGGATGTCGCAACTGGTGCAAATGTTGTCATCGGTGGCATGGTTACAGACATCCGGCAGCGAAACACAACCAGCGGCCAATTAATGTTGACACTGCAGCTTGAAGACACGAGTGGATCGGTTTCGGTTACCTGTTTTCCAAAGGTCACTGCGGAATACGGGCGTCTCGTGCTCGTCAACTCAATCCTTGCGATCAGCGGCCGCGTCCAACGCCGCGAACGGATCTCAAGCAGCACAAATGCAGAAGATGAAGCGAACGAAACACCATCACAGGCCGAAATCATTTGCGACAGGATTGAACGAGTTGTTGAGAATGCAATGGCATCGGATGCCCGACCGCGTGTCGTGCATCTCAAGGTTGACAACACGTGTAAGTCGCGCCTGCGGATGGTCCGGGATGTGCTCGCAAGTGCCGAGGGTGGATCACAGCTGTTGGTACACGTTCAGCCAACCGAAGATCAACCTATGGTCGTGGTTACCACGCGGTTCCTTGGTGGGGGCTACAAGCGCTGCTGGATTGAGTGATGTCGTGGTGGGGTATCGTAAACGTCGGTAAGTGGTGGTCAAACGACCGCCACGATGGGGAATGTGAACATGGATCATTTGTTAGTCACGGGCGGCGCCGGGTTTATCGGCTCCAACTACGTCAGGATGGTGCTCCGCGAGGAACTGGCCAAAAAAGTAACCGTCCTTGATGCATTGACCTATGCGGGGAACCTTGAGAACTTGAAGGAGTTTGAAGGGGATGACCGTTTGGTCTTCGTTCATGGCAAGATTCAGGACCGCGAAGCGGTCGATACGGCGGCAAAGGATGTCGATGTCATCCTAAACTTCGCAGCCGAGAGCCACAACGACCGCGCTATCTTAGACCCGGATGCTGCTGTACAGGCCAATTTCAACGGGGTTTGCGTGCTCCTCGATGCAGCACGCCGCTTCGGGCATCAACGGTTTTTACAGGTCTCCACGGATGAAGTCTACGGGTCAACCGATGACATGTTCCGTGAAGGCGATGCCCTTGAGCCGAATCAGCCTTACTCTGCGGCGAAGGCTGGCGGAGAGCTGATGGTACGTGCGTACCACGAAACGTTTGGTCTACAGACATTGGTCACACGTGGCTCGAACACCTACGGACAGTTCCAATATCCTGAGAAATTGATTCCGTTGATGGTTACAAATGCCATCGATGACATTCCACTTCCCGTCTACGGCGATGGCCAACAGGTCCGCGAGTGGATGCACGTTGATGACCATGCTCGCGGCATTGATTTGGTGCTACGTAACGGAGTTCCTGGAAAAGCCTACAACCTGGGCTCTGGTTGTGAGCGTGTGAACCTCGATGTCGTCAAGGGAATTCTCGCTGCGCTCGGTAAGCCAGATACATTGATTCGCAATGTTCAGGACCGGCCAGGGCATGATCGCCGCTACCTGATGGAATGCAAAAGCATCCGTGCGCTGGGCTTCGACCCGGATGTCAACTTTGAGGCACGTCTTGAAGAGACGGTCAAGTGGTACGTGGAAAATGAGCCTTGGTGGCGCCGGATCAAGGAAAAGAAGGCCGAATATCAAGCGTTCATGGACCAGTGGTACGCAAACCGCCGCGGTTAAGAACGAACAAGAAAACGCCCTCAGGAAATGACCTGAGGGCGTTTTTTCTAACTTGCAAAAGAGCGTTAGTGCTTACCGGTAACCCGGTCGAGCTGTGCAAGGGCGATGAAGTAGTCGTACTTGCTGTTGACTGCATTCGTCTCTGCCTGTGTGAGCGCTGCTTGGGCATCGTAGACGGCAACCTGCGTATCAACACCTTCCCGGTACCGAACACCAGCGAGGCGGAATGCTTCACGTGCTTCGTTGAGTCCAGCGGCACTCGTGGCGATGCGTTCATGGGCATCCAAAACCGCGATATGTGCCTGAATGACTTCTGTTTCAATACCGCGAGCAAACTGGTCTGCTTGGATGGCAGCACGACGTTCATCCGCATGGGCTGAATCCGTGGCTGCACGGGTTACACCACCATCGAGTATCGGTTTTTGGAAGACAAGCGTAAGGCTACCAGTTGCTTGCTGATTCGCAACCAGAGCTGGGCTAGGGTTGTAGTTTCCGTTGAGTGAAACGGCGACAGAACCATTCATGCCACCCTTTTGATAGCGGGTGTTATGAGATGCCATTTTAGTGCTCAGGCCTGCAGCAATCGCTTCTGGGCGATGCTTCTGCGCAAATATCACCAGGTCTTTGACTGAGGCAGTTGGGAGCGCTGGAATCGCGATGTCATCCGGTTTTGCGGGAGCGGTAAGTTTGAACTCAGTGGTCGGTTCTACACCAATCGCAAGTGCTAGGGATGTCCGCTGAATCTGGGCCTGATTCCGTGCCGTCGTCAGCTGCTGTTGATCGTTGGCCACTTGGGTCTTCGCGCGGAGCACATCGTAGGCCGCGACAACTCCATTACGTAACTGAGCCTCGGCAACGGCAAGCTGCGCCTTTGAGCGATCAAGATTTGCGGTAGCAATGTGAACAAGTGAGTCTGCACGCAGTGTCACATACCACTGATTTCGGACGCTGAGGGCGATGGTGTCCTTGGTTCGGAGGATGTCTTGCTCTACGATCAGAACCTGTGTGTCACCGATGTAATCTGCCAGTCGGATTGTTCCGGTTACATCTACAATTTGTGTCAGGCTCATTTGTACTGAATTCTGGTTCAGGTCAATGTTGCTGCCAAAGACATTTCCACCGGTATCACCTGTCCCATCCCCACCTGTCTGCCGACTGCGTGTCGGTCCGGCGAGGTTAATGGGGACAGAGCCAGGTGGCTGGATTTGTAGACCGATTGGGAATGGGTTTTGGATTGTCCCTGTCGCACCACCGGCGCCGCCGCCACCGAATGCCGCTCCCAAACCCGATAGTCGGGTGTAGCTGGCGGTTGCGCGTAAGGTCGGCGACTTGGCAGGACCCAGTACTTGGGTGATGGTGTTCTTCGTTTTGCGTAATGATTCCGAGGCCAGCCGGATGTCTGGGTGCTTCTCGAGCGCTGCTGCAACAGCCTGATCCACAGATGAAATAACATCTGCGGCGTGAATAGGGGATGCAAGCGTAACGAGGGACAAGGATGCGGCGATTAATGCGTAGGGACGGGACATAGTTACCTTCCAGCGGACACAAGGTATCCGCTCTATCACAACGTTAGATACTGAAAAGGATTGCACGAACTTTGCTCCAATCATCAGCGGAATCATCCGGATTGATTTGGATTACATGAACATCAGAGTCGATGGGCAAGACAATGGATTCACAGAGATCTTCCAAAAACGGGCCATGGATCACATTCGCTGAGCCAGACCGGTGAATATTCCCAAATCTGTCATCCAACTGACCAACGGCGGACACCTTCCGGTCCTTTATGATTTGCCCGACGTGGTAAACGAATGGACCTAATATTGGAATCCGTGAAATGAGATAGTGTTGTTTGGACTTCGCCGCGGCGTACTCTGGATTGAGCAGGGTTAGCGACAGGGGTATCTGAGCTCTGTTAGCCACGGTAATAGCAATAGATGCCGCATAGCCTTTAGTAACGACAGTCGTAATCGATGGATACTGAGAAAGGATTTCCTGTACGTGGTCCGCGTGCATTTCAATGTTGTAATTCGTGACGGGTCTGTCGCTGCGGCCATATCCGAGCAAATCGACCGCAATCACTCCGTCTGTAGACGCATCGGTTATCAGGGCTTCGTAATCAGCCATGCTGCAACCAGGCAGCAAATCATGCAGAAGCAGTACCCTCGGCTCTTCACCAACCGCTTGTGTGCACAGGTCGCCCTCGGGAGTTGCGATGTACTTGATTCTGCTACGTTTGAGACGTTGTTTTGAGAGGGGAGCTGCGAGCTCAATCAGTGCATTGGTAACGGCCATCGCCGTAATGGCTGCCACAACATACTGAATAACTTTGTTGGACCGGCGTTTACGACGTCTGAATTGAGCGGTTGACATGGATTTTCACCATCATAATACCGATAGTTTAATTCAAATAGTCACAAGGAACATTCTGGTGCGTTTGCACCGTCAAACCACCGACCCGTATAATCTGCGGACGCCACAATGTTATTTGCCCTTGTGATGTCCGTCCAGTGGAATAGGCCGGGAGATGCGGAGTGGATCACACTGCATGCTCACGGCAAGCCATGAAGGAGTACTTGGCTCTATGAACTCATCGCTGAGGTTTGGAAGTAGGAATCGAGCAGGCTTTACCCTGATTGAGCTCCTTGTTGTTATTGCAATCATTGCGATTCTCGCAGCGATTCTGTTCCCAGCATTCGCAGGTGTACGGGAATCCGCGCGTCGCAGCTCGACGATGACCAACATGTCCAAGATTGCGCAGGCAGTAGCCGCGTATGAATTGGACAACCGTGAGTACCCTGAGTACTTGTTCGGACCCGCCGTTTCCCAGTCCGATGGAACGCCTTTTGGTGGGGCACCGTACTACAGCATGAAGGATGCGGCATCCATTGTAAACCGTGGCACACCCATCGGACCCCTGCCGACATCGACTGTCGCTGCACGCATCCGCCGGATTTACTCCAAGGGACTCTTCCCACAGTACATCCGGGATCTGGATACGTATTCCTCGCCGAACAACGCTGTCGCAACGCCTGGTGGTGTTGAAGATGTTGCAATGGTTGGACGGTATCCGACCTATGACCCGACCAATGGTGTGATGTCCCGTGTCGTTCCTGGCACGGTGGTCGCGATGCCGTTCTACACCTACGATGCCTTTGACATCAGTCCAAAGATCACGAGTCTGATTGAGAACAAGATTTCAAAGACGGACTTCATGGCACGCTATAGCCGCGCTTGGTATCCAATCACGACGACTGGTGCGCCAGGAGATGGCGTTCCACCAACTGGGACATCGGATGGCGAGCGTGCTGCCAAGTATCGCAAGCAGCTCATCTGGCGCCAGCCACCGAATGACACGGTGCTTACCTACACAACCCACCACGTTCCATACGGCAAGGTTCTCGTCGTGTGGTTGAGTGGAACCGCCAAGGTGATCGATGCCAAGCGCTTTAACGCACTGGTTGACAGCGCAGGCGACATCAAAGGGTATGAACTCGGACCTAACTAAAGGACCAATCCTGTGGAACCCAGAGCGGCGAATGCTCGTCACACAGGCACCGGAATAGGTAGGAATTGATGCAATCTGGCAGGTACAGACCCATGATGAACACGAACAAGGTACACAACGGCAAACGGGCGGCATCGCTCGTCGAAGTTATGGTTGTCCTCGTCGTCATCCTGATTGGCGTGTTTGCAATCATCCGTGTGTTTCCACTTGGACTTGGCTATCTGGGAACTGCATCCCGGCGGACGATTGCCGTTCGCCTCGGTCAGGGCATGATGGAGCAGGTAAAGTCGGATTCCGAAAACCTGCCTGATGCTGTCACATACACATATTGGGATAACGGTGCTCCTGTTACGGTCGTATCCGAGGACCCTGATAACCTCACTAACCGTGCCGATGGCAATCCGTACTTCTCCGATGTCAACAAGACGCGATTTATCCAAGGTGAGGCGATCAAGATCGGTTTGCCAACTCCTGGAAACTACGCATCCGGGTACTTTCATAATGTCAAATTTGGGCCCATTTACATGGATCCACAGTTTGGTGACCCTGCAGTCGCTCCTGCCGGCGTAAACCCGTATCTGTCCGTCTATTCGGGAGCACTTGATGCCCGAAATAGCCAGGCCGATTCGACCAACGGTCAGCGCAGCCCACTCGCGTACCGCGGTGCACTCCGCAGCGCGCGCTCCTACGTACTGGATCCCGGTACGGACGGTGGTGGCGCGTACATGTTGGTTCTGCCATCATCCCTTGACCGCTACTTCAAGGTCGAGTATCTCGTCCTTGTTGATGACGGCTCCGATGACAGTGGACTGAATGTTCGCCTCGAAACTGAGCAGCTCCTCGTACCTGCAAATGCATTTGCTTGGGTCAAGCTGCAAAATGTTGCACCGAATGAGTCGATATCTCCAGGGTCTGACATCGTTACCCGAACGTTCCGACGCCTGCCTGCCGGTACGACATGGTCAGCCGATGACCCATACGAGTACAAGCTGGCAAGTGCTAACATCTCTGGAGCGCCAGGCTCGACATCCTATGCTAACCTTGGACAGCTTGCCTTCAATCCTGCTGGAGCCAACTTCACAGAAGATGTAGCCGTTGGTCCTCGTGCCTTCGTTGCCTATGTTGATTACGCGGTGCTTGACTGGCATATCATTCGGGATGACCGTGATGTGCCTAGCTCACTGCCGGATGTTGCAGGAGCAGTGCCGGTACGCCTTAGCCTTGCAAAGCTGAAGCGTATTGGGGACACCAATCCTGATAACACGTTCTATGATGGCCTCTTCCCACCTGCAGACACAGACCCGACAGCTAACTTTGACATTCGTGTCATCCGGTTGGACACAGGTGTCGTCCTGACGCAGGGCGAGCATGATCTGCGATCTGCAACCGATTCCAATGCGGACTATTGGGTGCGCGATGGCAAGGGTGGAACATGGGATGCAGGCCTTGTTTATCTGAATGTCAATCGTGTGCAGCCTGGTACGCCGATTCGTATTCTCTACAAAGCCGATGGCGAGTGGGCAGTTGCGTTGCAGAAGGCAGTCTCAACCTACCGAGCATGGAATCAATCCCAGCTGGGACGTCCTCCGCTATCCGGCACCGATGGCAATGTGCAGTTCGGTGATCCAACACGGTTTGGTATTGAGGGGACGCGCCTCTACTTTGCACGGAGTGAAGTAAACAAGGCTGTCACGGTTCGCTTGGAGCTGGTGGATGCTGCCGGGCAACACACCCGTACAGCGCCGCTTCAGGTTCCGATTTCCAACACGGATGGCGATTATGCCACCGCAGACCTTTCACGGTTTATTCCGGCAGGCGTAAGCGACTGGCGCGTTGTAGATGGTGCTGTCAAGGGTGTCAGTGTCAAGGTACGGGTGATCTGGAAGGACCGAACCATTGATTCTGCGCCATGGCAGATTCAAGATATGGATTCTTACGTCACACAAGGAGTAGTGCAATGATCAATCGCAGTGCATTGATGCCGGTTGAGCTGCAATCTGCACAAGTCCTTGGTAAACGCCAAGCATCTGTTGCAATGCGCTACGCACGGTTGTCCCGTGCTTTTACGCTCACTGAGCTCCTTGTGGTTATCGCAATCACAACAATCCTCCTTGGATTGTTGTTTGTACCAATCATCCAAGGTTTCAACATCACCCGCCGGGCTGCTGCTGAAACCGCAGCGCAGGCTGCTGTCCGGACGGGTCTCGAACGGATATCCCGTGACTTGACACAGGCTGTGTATGTGTTTGACAACAGCGCAACGCCGATTTTGTTGCCACTCTCACGCACATTTCCAATCGGTCCGGGTGGGGCAAACACCAACCAACCCCACATTCTTTTCGCGAAGATTGACTTTGTACCTCGCGGTGGAAAAGCACCTTCGGCAAGCGTCATCGACCCGACGACGGGCGAACCAATGTCTGGAAAGACGCTGACATTACCGCTTGCAAATGGAACACGGGTCATTCGGTACTTTCTTGGACTCCGACGTAATCTCGATGCAGCCGGTGCTGTAAAGCCGTATCTGAACCAATATGAGTTCAGCTCCCGAGCAGATGGTGGTAACCCTGATAACGAGCACAATCCACTCATCGTCTACCGCGCTGAGTTTGATCCTAAAGATCCAAATCTCTTTGACCTTGCCAATTACGGCAGTGTCGTCGATGGAGACGGCGGCTTCAACGACCCAGCATTTTTCTACAACACTAACCTTGCGCCAAATGGCCGCTCCTACGCACAGAACTGGAGAGACATCGCGAGTCCTCTGGTTGACTCCGATAAGGCAGATATGCTCGCTTGGCGCCGGGATGGCTCCGGTGCGCTTGTCACAGAAGCTCCATTCCGAACGCTTGTTACATTCACGCCTGGGACGGTTGTCGGCGATACCGCGACACCTGGGTTCATGAACAATGCGGCGGCAGAGGCCCCTGGTGCAGTGCCGACACGTTACAGAACCAAGAATGGTCAATGGGCGCTGCCATACAGCGTAACGTTCTACCGCGCAGCGGGCGGGGCAGGACAGTCTAGGCCATCGTTTGGTGAGCTTCGGATCAGGTTTGAGAATGAGCCTCAAGTC
>JBEEMN010000046.1:0-7719 GCA_041192625.1 Armatimonadota bacterium | reverse complement strand
TTTGGAGGCTTGTTTAGTGTGAAGCTTCCTCAGATTTCGACAGCGATGCTTGATCGCAAGCTGGATTCTGTTACGCATGCATTGTCTGCAGACTTCCTGACAAGCACTGACCTCGGATGTTTGTTACAGCTGGATGGTGGCTTGCAGCGACGATCATCTCAACTCAAAACAGTCCATATCGCAGAGCTACTTGACCCAGCAAACAGAATTCACGCAAAATGACACCTACTTCGAAATCCTTCAAGGATATTCACGAGACCGAGCTTACGAAGTTCGACATGCGGGCAGCGGTCTTGCGTGGGACATCCACTGTGGATGCACGACGTAAGACGGCGTGTGCTGAACTTGATACCGATGACCCATCTGGTTATCAGGCGCTTCGGACACGGGCAGCGAGCATAAAGGATGCTGTTCTTGCGGATCTACCTTCGTTTATAGAAATGTTTGCAAACAATGCAGAGGCCGCGGGTGCGACAATCCATTTCGCTTCAGATGCTGCCGATGCAAGAACATCGATTCAGAACATAATCCGGTCCAAAGGCGCAAAGGTTATCGTCAAAAGTAAATCGATGGTTTCTGAGGAAATTGACCTTAACGCTGCTCTAGAGCTTGATGGCTACCGCGTGATTGAAACGGACCTCGGAGAATTCATCCTTCAACTCGAACACGAGCACCCCAGCCATATCGTTTTGCCCGCGGTGCACAAACCAAAAGTAGAAGTAGAGCGGATGTTCAACAAGCTCTACGATTCCCCTATCGGTGCATCAGCCGATGAACTGGCGCAGACAGCACGTAGGGTGATTCGACAGGACTTTCTAGATGCGGAAGTTGGTATTTCCGGTGGCAATTTTCTTGTAGCAGATACAGGATCAATTGTCATCGTTGAAAATGAAGGTAACGCAAGACTAACAACCAGTCTGCCAAAGTGCCACATTGCGATAGTCGGAATCGAAAAGATCATCCCATCAATCGATGATTTGCCGCTCTTTCTGAATCTCCTCAGCCGTAGTGCAACCGGTCAGCGCTCAACCGTCTTTGTCAGCACAATCACGGGTCCGAAGACATCTGATGAGCCAGATGGCCCTGAAGAGATGCATATCGTTTTGGTGGATAACCGGCGATCAACGATCCTCGCAGATGAAAAGCTTCGTCCCATCCTTCGCTGTATCCGCTGCGCAGCCTGTGTCAACACGTGTCCCGTCTATCAGCAGATAGGTGGGCATGCATATGGGTGGGTGTACTCCGGACCTATCGGCGCAATCCTTGACCCGGTACTCCTGGGTCTTGAGAATGCCTATCACCTTCCATATGCAAGCAGCCTCTGTGGGGCCTGCACCGAAGTCTGTCCAGTCAAGATTCCCATTGATGACATCCTTGTCGAACATCGGAAACGGGCAGTAAGTGCATCGCTAACTGGTTCACTCGAAGCGATGGCAATGGCTTCGTTTGCCACAGTGATGGTCAATCACAACCTCTATGAAGCGGCGACGCGTCTCGCAGCGGTGATGCCATCCTCAAATGGTCGTACATCGCGCTTACCGTTACCAGTCATCACAGACTGGCAGTCTTCGAGGGACTTGCCGGCAATCAAAGGTCCCCGCTTCCGAGATATCTGGAAACAACGCCTGGCAGCGGCTGGAGCCAATCATGGAGCGTAGTCTTTTTCTCGCGCAGCTGCGAAGCAGAATGCCCACGCCTACAACAAAGCCTGAGGTGCTTGACGTGCCTGCGCAGAGGGTTCTTTCGGTAGAGCGACGCCTCGAGCTGTTTGTAGAGCGGGCCACAGCAGCTCTTACACATGTGCATCTGTGTCACTCCGAGGATGCCGCGGTTGCTGTGATTGAAGCCATTATTGGTGCGGACTCTTACGTCGACACGGGATGCCGCCAATATGCCGCACTCATTGACAGGCTAGCAGGACCAACAAAGCATTTATCATCGGATGACCGTGATGTTACATTTGGAATCAGTGAAGCACGACTTGGCGTTGCCCTAACCGGTAGCTGTGTGCTTGATGCATCCCAACATCGGGGTGGAACCCTCCTCCCACCTAGGCATATCATTTTATTGAATGTGAGCGACATTGTTGAGGACCTGTACGCGGCATACGCGATGGTAGGTGAATCGTTGCGGACGTCCCGTACATCGGTATTTGCCTTCCATACCGGCCCAAGCCGAAGTGCAGATATTGAACAGACGATGGCTCTTGGCGTCCATGGCCCGGGCGATGTCCATGTCTTGGTGTTTGCATTCGCTGCTGGTGAGTGATAACCTTGCGGGGTTGTGAAGAGGCATTCGTGCCTTCTGATCAATAAGGCGCGCTAGTTCCGTCCGGGGGGACGGCTATGCGGGCCCAGAAACTTCATCTCGAAGGAGATCCCCCAATATGAGTTTGCCCACAGAAGTTGCAGCACAGGTTGTTGCAGACTACAAAACCCACGAGTCTGACACAGGCTCCCCAGAAGTTCAGATTGCGTTGCTTACAGCACGTATCACCCAGTTGACCGGTCACCTCAAGGTGCACAAGCATGACCACCACACACGTCGTGGACTCCTGATGCTGGTCGGACGCCGAAAGCGTTTGCTGGGATATCTTTACAATGTGGATGTTGAGCGGTATCGCTCACTGGTTCAGAGGCTCGGTATTCGGTCTCGTCTTTAGGTCGCTGAGCGGCCCAAAGCGGAGGGCGCCCGCAAACATTTGCGGTGCGCCTTTCGTGTTTTTACAGCACCCGTAAACAAGCGGATCAAGTGCTGAGCGTGCGTTGAAGAAGGAAACTAAACATACATGTCAACTTTACATTCTGTTGACTTCACACTGCCTGATGGCCGTGTTGTAACAGTTGAAACCGGTAAGCTTGCGATGCAAGCAAACGGTTCCGTCACCGTTCGAGTCGGTGACACCATCATTTTGGCTACGGCCACGATGAGCAGTCAGCTGCGCGGTGGGATTGACTTTTTCCCACTAACCTGTGACTACGAAGAGCGTAAGTACGCTGTAGGCAAGATCCCTGGTGGATTTGTCAAGCGTGGTGGCCGTCCATCCGAGAAGGCAACCCTGGTTTCACGACTGATCGACCGTCCTTTGCGCCCATTGTTTGACAAGGGCATGCGTAACGACGTTCAGGTCATCGCGATGCCATTGTCTGTCGATCTTGATAACATGCCCGACGTCCTCTCCGTTCTCGCCGCATCCGCTGCGCTGACAGTATCGAGCATCCCGTGGGCCGGCCCAATTGGTGCCGCCCGTGTCAGCATCGCTGAAGACGGTTCGTTCATCGCGAACCCGACACAGGAGCAAATTGCCGCATCCCCTCTCGACCTCGTGGTCTCGGGAACTGCAAAGGCAATCCTGATGGTCGAAGCTGGCGCAAGCGAAGTTTCTGAAGAAACAATGCTGGCCGCATTTGACTTTGCACATGATGTCATCAAAACGCAGTGCGCTGCGCTCGATGAGCTTCGTGCCAAGGCTGGAAAAGAAAAGTTGACCGTGTCCCTGCACGAAGTCAACTATGAAATCCTCAAGGTCATTCGTGAGCAGTTTGGTGCAACGATGCGTGCTGGACTTCAGGATCCTGACAAGGCAAGCCGTGAAGCTGGTTTGACACTGCTGATCAATCAGGTTGTAGATGCCCTCAAGGCAACATACCCTGACAACATCGGTGACCTCAAGGAAGCCGCCGACAAGGTTGTCAAGGAACAGCTGCGTGACCTTATCCTTACGGAAGGTCGCCGCCCTGATGGCCGTGGAACGACAGACATCCGCAAGATTACTTGCGAAGTTGGACTTCTGCCTCGTGTCCACGGGACTGGCCTGTTCACACGTGGTCAGACACAGGTCCTTACAACCTGTACGCTTGGTTCCCCAGGCGATGCACAGATGGTTGACACCCTTGAAGAAGACGGCGAAAAGAAGTACATGCACTTCTACAACTTCCCGCCTTATTCGGTCGGTGAAGCCCGCCCAATGCGCGGTCCTGGTCGCCGTGAAATCGGCCATGGAGCATTGGCTGAGCGTGCATTAATTGCAGTCCTTCCTGATCCATCAACGTGGCCTTACACGATGTTGCTGACCAGCGAAGTCCTTGAATCCAATGGCTCGACATCACAGGCATCCGTCTGTGGCTCAACCCTCGCACTCCTCGATGCAGGCGTTCCTATCAAGGCACCTGTCGCGGGTATCGCAATGGGTCTGATTAGCGATGAAGCAACCGGTAAGTACGCTGTCCTTACTGATATTCAGGGGATGGAAGACTTCTCCGGCGATATGGACTTCAAGGTCGCTGGTACGGCTAAGGGCATCACCGCCCTGCAGCTCGACACAAAGATTCAGGGTATTCCCCGTGATGTCTTTGTCGAAGGCTTTGCCCAGGCACTCGAAGCCCGCTTGTACATCCTTGGCAAGATCAATGAGGCCATCGGAGCTCCACGTGAGCAGATGTCCGAATACGCTCCACGTATCATCTCTCTGAAGATTGATCCGGAGCAGATCGGTTCCATCATCGGCCCAGGTGGCAAGAACATCAAGAAGATCTGTGCTGAAACAGGTGCGAAGATTGACATCGAGCAGGATGGCTCGGTTCACATCACTGCAACTGATGGCACAGGTGGCGATGCAGCCCGCAAGATTATCGAAGATATGACCCGGTTGGTGAAGCCAGGTGATGTCGTCGAGGGTCGTATTACACGCTTCCTGCAGTTCGGTGCGTTTGTTGAGATTGGCGGAGGCCGTGATGCCCTCGTCCACGTCTCGCAGCTCAGTGACACACCACCATCACGGCCAGATGAAAATCTCAAGCTGGGTGATGTGATGACGGTTCGTATCACCGAAGTTGATGGACAGGGTCGAGTCAACGCTACAGCACGTGGCTTGGACTTGCCGTTTGATCCAGAGAATCCTGAACCAGGTCGTCCACCACGCCCTACGGGTGACCGTGGCGGCCGCGGTGGTGATCGTGGCGGCGACCGTGGTGGCTTCCGCGGCGGAGACCGTGGTGGTCGTGGCGGAGACCGCGGCGGTGACCGTGGTGGTTTCCGCGGCGGAGACCGTGGTGGAGACCGAGGTCCTCGACCAGAGCGGGATGCTGAGCCACAAGCGGATGCACCAGCCCCAGTCGTAGACGTTGAAGAGGGCGATGGCATGCCAAAGGCCCGCTTCCGTCCACGTCGCTGATGAGTAGTCTCATCTGACATGCAAAAGCCCTCGGGGAGTATTTCCTGAGGGCTTTTGTTTGTAGCAGTGATGCGTTTTTACAGGCAAGCGGTGGCTGTAATGTCTTTGGATTTCATCCGTGTTAGACGGGTCAGGTAACGTTTTGGCTGGTCGCGCCAGATGCCAAAGGCCCGCATTCGTCTACATTGCTAATGATTAGGCTTATCGAATAAGCAAAAGCCCTCGGGCTTGAATCCTAAGGGCTTGTATGCGTGGCTGGAAGATACTCCAGCGGTCAACCTTACTTCTTCGCTGGTGACCAGGTAAGCCCCGTTACCGTCAAGTCTTCCGGCGAGATTGCAAATGGCGGTATGGATGCATCCATTGGGACAACATAGACCCGCCCCTTACTGATGTAGGCCACCTGTGTGCCATCAGGGCTTATCGATACACCATCAATTGGCACTGCGGCTAGGCGAGCCCCGCCTACAGAGTCTCCTGAACCACCAAGAGGCATCACTGCAAGTCCAGCATCAGCGCCCTTGGCTTTCCAGAAGACCACATTCGTGCCATCCGCTGTCGCCATAATCCCATCAGCCTCGATCGGAAACTCAGTGACTGATTCAACCTGAAATTCAGCATTCCAAAGAACAAATCGTGACTTGCCTTCATCAACACCCTCTTCGCTCGGTGCGGCAGCGGAGACGGATGGCAGCTTGTCCAGCATATCCATACCGATTGGAACGGGTTGCTTTAACGGAGTGCCGCCAGAGACAAGCGCTGCGGCCTTTCCATCCGGAAGGAAGATCGGAACAATCTTTTTGCCCTTGGCCAAGATCGCAGGAGTTTCATTACGTTCATCATAGATGAGACATATCTGGTCATACTCGCGCTTGATAACCACCAGCATAAAAGTTTCATCCGCATTGACAGCAAAGTCGACGACTCCGCCGTATTCGAATATTTCTGCAATCAGACGGTTTTCACGCTTCATCTCAGCGTGCGGGAAGACTGCCTTTGGATCGCCTCCATTTGGATGTACAGAGATCAACCGTCCGCCATCCAAAAAGTAAATGTTGTCAGCAAGGTGAAACTGTGGGCGTTCCTTGGTACCAGAGCTTGCAGCAGATTGCGTCAGCTGAATAACTTTCTGGCCGAGAGCCGCATCCATAACACAGAGGTGACGAACATCTCCAGCGGCGTACGCTCCAAATTGAGTTAGGAAGCGATTGCTCGTGAAAGCAATCGTCTGACCATTGGAATCCAAAACCGGTTCACCCTCCGCAGGCTCATCGGATGTCAACTGAACGAGGCCCCCACCATCCTTCGCGTTCATCATAAACAGGTCCGATGATTTACCGCGTGTTGCTGAGACCACAAGCTTCCCTGCGGTGCTTGGGATTGCCGTCCCCGGGATCGGAAACCCGAGACTTCCCCATCTGGCAAGCAAAGCAACGATTGTGAATGCAACAAGAAGAAGGATGATATTGCGGGGTGTGATGCGCTTCGGTTTCATGGCTGGTCTCTTGTACGGATGTTTATTACTATCAATAGTTGTGCACACCCAGAATTACAGAGTATATTACCTTGAACAGTTCCCTTAACGCGGGAAGTACGCTTACCGAACTCGGATGTAGCAGAAGTGCGTGTTGTATTGACACGCATAGTTTTTTCGTGGTAAAGTCGCGAGGTTCACTCCCAAACAAAGGGTCTTACAAAAATGTATGCAGTAATCCGGACCGGTGGAAAGCAATACCGGGTATCGGCAAACGACACGATCGTAGTCGAAAAGCTTGACGGTGAAGTTGGTGATGCAATCACCATTGATGATGTTCTCCTCATTGGTGGCGAGACCACCCGTGTTGGATTGCCTATTGTGACAGGTGCAAGCGTAACTGGCACCATTGTCAAACAATGCAAGGGCAAGAAAATCAACGGCATCACCTATATCAAGGTCAAACAACATCAGCGTCACTATGGCCATCGCCAGTTTGAGACGCACATCCGTATTGACGGAATCAACGGTTAGTCGAGGTATTAGCTATGGCACACAAAAAAGGTGTGGGTTCATCCCGCAACGGACGTGATTCCAACCCACAGATGTTGGGCGTCAAGGAATATGCTGGTCAAGTGGTTACCGCTGGTTCGATTTTGATTCGCCAGCGCGGATCCAAGTTTGATCCAGGTGCTAATGTTGGCCAAGGACGTGATTACACCCTCTTCGCAAAAGTCGATGGTGTTGTCAAGTTCGAAGGTTTCAAGTACAACCGCCGAATTAGTGTCTATCCTGTAGTCGCTGAAGAAGTCGTTGCCGAAACATCTGCATAGTCGGTAAGGTTCACCGATTTCAACGGCCCGGTTTTACCGGGCCGTTCTTGTTTGAAGGGGCTGCTTAAATGTTTATTGACGAAATCAACTTCAACATCCACGCCGGTGATGGAGGACGTGGCGCAGCGACCTTTCGTACTGAGAAGCACGTTCCCCGTGGCGGCCCGGATGGTGGCGACGGCGGTCGTGGCGGCAGTGTATGGTTGGAAACCGATGCCAACATCTCGACATTGCTTGAC
>JBEEMN010000045.1:0-7904 GCA_041192625.1 Armatimonadota bacterium | reverse complement strand
TTGGGGCCACCACATGTTTGCATCGTCACAATCGATGTATCTTGGACTTGTCTTCTCCGTCCTCAGCTTCCTCGTTGCTGTCCCTTCTGCAGTGAAGATCTTTAACTGGGCGACGACGATGTACAAGGGCTCGGTTGAGCTCACAAGCCATATGCTGTACGCATTCGGCTTCCTGGGGCTGTTTACCATCGGTGGATTGACTGGTCTCTACCTGTCGTCCCTGGCTACGGACATCCACCTTACTGCAACCTACTTTGTTGTCGCGCACTTCCACTACGTCATGGTTGGTGGTACAGCGATGGGCTTCCTCGCTGGGCTGCACTTCTGGTGGCCTAAGATGACTGGACGGATGTACAACGAGATCTGGGGTAAGGTCAGCGCTGTCTTGGTGTTCCTCGGATTCAACCTTACGTTCCTTCCTCAGTTTGTGGTTGGCTACCTCGGTATGCCACGCCGCTATCACTTCTACCCACCAGAGTTTCAGCTATGGCACGTGATGTCAACCGGTGGAGCATTTGTTCTTGGAGTTGGGTTCTTGCTGCCTGTCTTCTACCTTATTCATTCGTTGAAGCATGGTGAAAAGGCTGGAAGCAATCCGTGGCGTGCAGTGGGTCTTGAATGGTTGACAACATCCCCTCCAGATACCCACAACTTCCATGAAGTCCCTGTGGTTACTTGGGAAGCCTACGAGTATTTCCAAGAAAGCCATCATGGCGGTGATGTTGGACCAAGCCGGTTCCCATTTGACGATGAGGCTGTCCATGTGTCGTCTGATGAGGAGGTTCACGTATGAGCCTGAAGAGCATGGAAAATGCCGCAGTTGGTGGATCTGGTCATCATATGATTGACCAGAAGCTCTCTGTTCAGTTTGAAGACTTAGATCAACAAAACGAGTCGTACATCGTTGGAATGTGGTCGTTTCTTGTTACCGAGGTGATGTTCTTCGGTGCATTGTTCTTGGCTTACACGCTCTACAGAACGATGTACTTTAATACGTACCTGGAAGCGCACCACTTCCTTGATGTCAAGCTGGGTACGTTAAACACATTGGTGTTGCTGTCGAGCTCACTTTCTGCGGCTCTTGCGGTGTTCTACGCACAGCATGGCCAGCGAATCAAAGTTGCACTCTTACTGGCCTTCACTTGTATCTGTGCGTTTGGATTCATGGGCATCAAGTTCGTTGAGTACACGAGCAAGATTAATGAGGGTTTGCTTCCTGACCAGAACTTCAACTACGCCAAGGCGCTGACAGTGTTCCACGAGCACCACAAGCCTGCGGTTGGTGTTGAGGAAAATCCACGGGCCAACGTGGCATGGGATCAACTCGAGCTTGCACGTAAAGCAAACCAGGTTTCCTTCGTAGAGCCGATGGATAACCCTAAGACACCAGAAGTTGAAGCTGGTTTTGATAACCGTGTCACTTCGGCGTCCGATACAACTACACGTGTCGTTGTCAAGTCTGCTGCGCGTGAACGGTTTGATATTGAAGCCGGTAAGGCGAAGATCTTCTTCTCCATCTACTTCTGTATGACCGGTCTACATGGTATCCACGTCATCATTGGAATCATCTGTATGGTGACATTGATCCTGATGTATCTGACGAAGCATGAAGCGGTTGATGACTACATGCCGACGGAAATGGTCGGACTGTATTGGCACTTCGTTGACATTGTGTGGATCTTCCTGTTCCCACTGATGTATCTGATTTCTTAAGGGGTAAGACATGGCTTCTGGACATGGTCACGGTGCGGGTTTTGCACCTGAAGGCGCACCAATCGAGAGAATTACTCACCCAAAGCTGAGCCTCTACTTTGGAACGTACTTTGCACTTCTTGGCTTGTTGGTCGTGACAGTCATTCTGTACTTCATCGACCTGAGCAAGATGTGGAACTGGGTTGGTTGGAACATTGTCATCGCTCTTATCGTTGCTACGGTGAAGGCTGTGCTGGTGGTGTTGAACTTTATGAATGTAAAGGGCGGAACCAGACTCATTTGGCTTTGGGCAGCCTTAGGATTTATCTGGGTGTTCCTTATGGGAATCATCTTCCTTGACTATCAGTTCAGACCAGATTCCACTGCGTGGCAATGGCAAGGTCTGACGGACCGAAAATAGTACTCTGCCCGTGCATCGCACGGGCTTTTCTTTTACCAGGGAAACAATATGTCAATACGCGTCACTGTTTGGAGTGAGTTTAGACACGAAAAAGAATCTGAGCTGGTTCGCTCGGTTTATCCTGATGGCATGCACACAGTCATCGCAGCGGGCATCAAAGAGCGACTTGGTGATGATTGTGTCGTGACGACAGCGACCTTGGATGAACCGGAACACGGCTTGACGGAAGCGGTCCTCGCCGACACCGATGTCCTTACTTGGTGGGGGCATATGGCGCACGGTGATGTCTCCGATGAAATTGTAGAACGCGTGTATCAGCGTGTCTTAGGTGGGATGGGCTTGATCGTCCTCCACTCAGGGCATTTTGCTAAGGTGTTCAAGAAGCTGATGGGGACATCGTGTGCACTTCGCTGGAGGGATGATGATAGCGAAACTGTATGGACGGTTCGCCCTGGCCATCCGATTACACAAGATGTACCGGAGGTCTTCCAAGTTCCTCAGCAAGAAATGTATGGCGAGTTCTTTGATGTTCCTCAACCGGATGAACTCATCTTCATTTCGTCATTTGCTGGAGGAGAAGTGTTCAGGAGCGGATGTTGCTGGACGCGAGGCCAGGGACGTATCTTCTACTTCTCGCCCGGTCACGAAACGTACCCTGTTTACTATCAATCAGAAATTCGTACGGTTATTGGGAATGCGGTGCGGTGGGCTGCGCCTATAGCAACGAATGTGTACTCGACACAGTCCTGCCCAAATTCTCCATTGGGTTGGTTCAAGTAGCTTGATACATCGCGCAGTGTTGGTAGGGGCTGGAGGAATGGGTCGTGCATGGGCCAAGAACATTCTTTCGACCAGTCACAGGGTAGAACTCGTTGGCTGGGTAGATGTTATCGATGGCAAAGCGCGGCAGGCGATTTCCGAGCTTGACAATGATCATGCCAACAACATCCGTGACTTTACAGCTCTTCCTGAAGCTCTCTCGGTAACGAAACCCGACTTTGTCATAGATGTGTCCATCCCTGAGGCACATGAGGATGTCACGGTGACGGCACTCGGGTATGGCGTTGCAGTCCTCGGTGAGAAACCAATGTCGGTCTCACTTGCGAGTGCACACAGGATGCTAGCCGCTGCCGCCGATGCGCAAAAGCTTTACATGGTTAGTCAATCCCGTCGCTATGACAGTGGGTTGGTAGCGTTCAAGCTCGCTATCAATAGTCTGGGCGGTGTTGGAATCCTGACAGCAGACTTTTTCATCGGAGCACACTTTGGTGGCTTCCGTGATGAGATGCCCGATGTACTTCTGAAGGACATGGCTATTCATACCTTTGATGCAGCAAGATACCTAATCGGGGCCAAGCCGCTTACGGTGTATTGTGATTCGTTTCGAGTTCCTTGGTCTTGGTACTCAGGAGACGAGTCAGCATTAGCGACCTTCGAGTTTGAAAACGGAATCCGCTTCTCGTACCGTGGTTCATGGGCTGCGGAAGGGCATCAGACTGAATGGGAGGCCGGCTGGCGGGCAATTTGTCCTGGAGGTACGGTTACTTGGGATGGCATGGGCAATGTTATTGTCGACAAAGTGGTTGGCGTTAGTGGGTTTGTTCGAGAGACAGTGAAGTCGGCTTGGACCATAGACGAACTTCCATTAGTCGGTATCGCCGGCAGTCTGAATGACTTTCTTGATGCACTTGAACAGGGGACCGAGCCGATGGGGCTTTGTACCGACAACATCTGGTCGCTCGCGATGGTACTCTATGCGGTTGAATCATCCCATTTGGGGCAGAAGGTTGAGATAGCGATATGAGTGCATTCCGTAATGCGATTGTGTTTGGAGCAAGCACTGGTATTGGGGCTGAGCTTGTGCGTAGTCTCGCCAAGTCAGGCGTCAAAGTAGCCGCAATTGCTCGTCGTAAGACCTTGCTTGATCAGCTTGCTGCAGAGTTCCCAGATTCTGTGTTACCCGTTGTTCTGGATGTTACTGCGTCCTCTGATGCATCCCAAGTGCTGGCCGATATCTGCGAGCGATTAGGTGGCTGTGACCTTTACATCTACTGTGCGGGCATTATGCCGCGTGTAGGTAAGGATGAGTATCCGACGAGCTCAGATTTGGAATCCATCGATGTCAACTTTACATCCGCGGTCCGATGGTTGAATGCCGTTGCCCTACGATGTCAATCACTAAAGTCCGGAACGATTGTCGGAATTTCATCTGTGGCGGGTGACCGTGGACGACGTGGTGGACCGGTCTATGCTGCAACAAAAGCAGGCTTTGCGGTGTACCTAGAAGCACTGCGTAACCGTTTGGCTGTGCAGGGTGTTCGCGTTGTTACCATCAAACCGGGTCCTGTAAGTACGCCGATGACCGAGGGCTTGTCAAAACTGCCGCTCATCATCACAGCCGACAAGGCTGCTTCGTTAATCCTTGATCATGCTCGGAAGGGAACTGCTGTTGCCTACGTACCTGGCATTTGGAAAATCCTGATGGCCATTATTCGGTCTGTACCGCAAGCAATCTTCCAACGGTTGGATATCTAGATGGATGTTCATCGCTACGATCCATCCCGGCTAGAAACGATTGAAGCGTGGGGACGTAACAAAGCCGCTGCAGGTTATGTGTTTCGTCCATCTACCGTCGATGGTGTTCGGGAAGTCATCTCATTTGCTCAGCACAATAACTACAGAGTAGTACTCCGTGGAGCTGGCCGGTCCTACGGGGATGCGAGTTTAGGATCTGAGCAACTCATACTTGATGTGACACGTCTGAATCGGGTTCTTAACTGGAATCTTGATACAGGCGTTGTCGAATGTGAAGCTGGCGTTACGATTGAACAGCTTTGGAAATACTGTATCGGCGATGGCTGGTGGCCACCTGTGGTATCGGGGACGATGGCTCCCACGCTGGCTGGTGCCCTTGGAATGAACATCCATGGAAAGAACAATTTCAAAGTCGGAACCATCGGTGAGCATGTTACCGAGCTTGATGTCATCATTGCTGATGGCCAGTGTTTGACGTGTTCACCAACGATACAGTCCGACATTTTTCACGCTGTCATCGGTGGATTTGGTTCGCTTGGAGTGATCACGCGGGTTGTCCTTCAAATGAAACGTGTGTATTCGGGCAAACTTCTCGTTGACCCCATATACGCCAAAAACATCGACCATATGTTCACGATCTTTGAGCAACGCATCCCGGATGCCGATTATCTTGTCGGCTGGATTGATGCGTTTGCATCGGGAGATAGTCTCGGCCGCGGGCAAGTGCATCAGGCCAACTATGTCACAAGCACAAACCCCACGCAGTCGCTTCGCGTTCAGGCACAGGATCTGCCCGATAACATCTTCGGTATCATCCCGAAATCCATCCTTTGGCGCTTCATGAAACCTTTTGTCAATGACACTGGCATGAAACTCATCAACTGGGCGAAAGCGACGGCATCTAGGCTAAAGGATGGAGTTGTTCATGAGGAATCCCATGCCGGATTCGCCTTTCTCCTCGATTACGTGCCTAACTGGAAGCTGGCATATGGTGATGAAGGCCTCATTCAGTATCAAGCCTTTGTTCCTGCAGGCAGCGCCAAGCAGTGCTTTAAGACAATTCTTGAGCGCTGCCAAAATGCCGGACTTGTTCCGTATCTTGCCGTGTTCAAGCAACATCGAATGGATCCATTTCTGATGACCCATGCGGTGGATGGCTTTTCACTAGCACTCGATTTTCGGTTGACTACAGCGAATCGTAAGCGTGTTTGGGCACTTGCGGCAGAGCTGGATGCACTGCTCTTATCAAGTGGCGGCAGATTTTACTTCGCTAAAGACGCTACGCTGAGTGCAGACCGAATCAGTGATTACTTGGGTGAAGCCCGCGTCCAACAGTTCCTTGCACTCAAGCGTGCCATAGACCCTGCGGGAATCTTCCGGACGGATTTGTTTGAGCGTATCTTTGGAGATACTTGGAGCGGATCAGGCGGGGCGTAGTCCAGCATCAGTGAGTGCATCCCGACATATCTGGCGTAGGCGCGGCGTAAGTGTCGCTGGTCGCTGTCCAGGGTTTGTTTTGAGGATGATACGAAGTGCGACCCGGGTTGCATCTGCGGAATGTATTCCGTCAACCCGCGCCATTTCAGGCAGACCCGTCGTCACAGACCACTCAAGCAATGCAGGTTCAAGGGCTGAGATTGCCTGATGGATGTCGGTGTCCGGTGCAACGCCGATATCAATCGTCGCCGACAGGGGACCACGTGAATGGTTACAAACCTGAATGACATCCCCGTTACTCAGTGTGTGAAGGCGCCCATCGTCATCGCGGATACGGGTAATGCGTAAGGCGAGGTCTTCGACGGTACCCGTGACTGTGCCGACCGATACGTAGTCACCAACCGCATACTGGTCCTCGACAAGGAGGAAGAAACCTGTGATGACATCTTTGATCAGCTTCTGTGCACCGAATCCGAATGCCAGTCCGGCAACGCTCGCGGTCCCGAGAATGCCGGCAATGTTGATACCTACCAGAGAAAGCAGTGCAACCAGTGCCACGAAGAACAAGATCATGTCCGATGCACTTGCCATCGTGCCCATCAGGGTTTGGATACGTGCCTGGTTTCTTGATTCCGTGGATGTGTGGCGCGCTAGTAACGTTGAGATCGTTTTCTCTATAAGCCTTCGCAGCATGACACGAGCAGCGAAATAAATCAGCAAGACAAAAACGGCTTCAACACACCGTTCAATCACTCTGATATTCGGATGCGTTGAAAGCCCGAGAGCTACCATAAGGTCATCAACCAAGGAGTTTGTAGGCAAGGCTGCGGGTTGTTGCTTAGGAGGCATCGGCAGAATTCCTGTTGGATTCAGGTTCACCAGGGTGAGTCGTTGAAACGCGAACTCGACGTACGCGTCGCCCAGTGACTTCGATTACTGTAAACGTATACCCGCCAAAGGGAACCGTGGTTCCTGGTTTGATGGTTGCCTGCGAAGCATTGGCAAGAATCCAACCGCCAACCGTTTCGATGTCTTCATCGTTCTCGGGCATTGTGATTTCAAAGTGCCTTGTTAGCTTCACCAATGTCATTCTGGCATCTACGATTGCAGCTTGGTTGTCACGTACGAGCTCAGGGAGGTCGGTTTCAAACTCATCCTGAATGTCGCCGACAATCTCCTCAACGATGTCCTCGATGGTGACAATTCCGGCGGTTCCGCCATATTCATCTACGACGACAGACATATGCGTTCGCATTCGCTGCATTGTCCGCAAGAGGGCCTCTGTCGACTTTGTTTCAGGAACTCTAAGTACACTGCGGAGCGCTGGGGTGATGTCTTCGCCTGTCAGCTTGACAAGTTCTTTGACATGGATGATGCCAATAACTTCATCAGGATTTCCGTTTCGAATAACCGGGAAGCGTGTGTGTCCAGATGCTGAAACAAGCCTGACGATTTCCGGGAGTGGAAGGGAAGAATCGACAAAGGTTACATCAGGGCGGGGAATCATCACATCCTTGGCTTGAGAATGTGAAAAGTCAAGAACGCGGGTTGCAAGATTCCATTCAGATTCCTGAATGGTGCCGCTATTGCGGCTGGCCGTGAGCATCAAGCGAAGCTCATCGGCGGAGAGCGAGTCACCGTGGCCATGGTCATCCGATGGCTTGATGCCAAATGGCCTGAGAACCCATCCTGCGATCACATTCATCAGGAGGATGAGCGGGCGGAATATCTTAGTAAATATGGTGAGAGGCAGGATGAGTGCGAGCGTTACCTTTTCGGCTTGCTTGATGGCGAGCGTTTTCGGCGCCATCTCGCCAAT
>JBEEMN010000044.1:0-7941 GCA_041192625.1 Armatimonadota bacterium | reverse complement strand
TTTTTCAAGGCCAAAGTTCCTACGATTCGCGGAGCCGTGGATGTTCACTTCAGGCAGACTGGAACCACAGCAAGCCTCTCAGTGACGCTGCCCGGAAACACATCGGCAAACGTTGTACTGCCTCGCCCTCCTGAAAACACACGCATCACCGATGTGCGTATTGGGGATAGACGAACCAAGCTGGCAGAAGGTTATGAAATCAGCGGTGGCCAGACAACCCACTTTTCCTGGAAATGGCAAGCGACGTTGCGCTAAGAGAAAAAGCCGCCGGGCGGAGCCGGGCGGCTGGACATTTCAGCTGGAAGCGATGGGTTAGGCCCGTGCAGCCTCTTCCGCACGCTTGGCTAGCAATGCTTTGTATTCCTCGCTGACAACCTTTGCAAAGCGTCGCTTCTCATCTTCCCAGTTCTGAAGAATCATCCGGCCACGCTCTGAACCCGTCAGCTCAACATGGCGCACAACAAGGCTATGAATAAGCTCGAGATCTTCCAGAGGCAATCCCCACGTGAGCTCCAGATTTGAGTTTGGGTTCAGACGCTGTTCAAAGCGACCATCCACATCCCAGACATAGGCATACCCACCGCTCATCCCTGCACCAAAGTTACGTCCAGTCGTCCCGAGGACAACAACGGTTCCACCCGTCATATACTCGCAGCCGTGGTCGCCAACACCCTCGACAACCGCCGTAGCCCCAGAGTTACGGACCGCAAATCTCTCACCGACAACACCAGAGAGGAAGGCCTCTCCCTTCGTGGCTCCGTAGAGCAACGTGTTGCCAGCGATGACATTCTCGTAGGCTTTGTAGCGGGCATTGTCTTCCGGGCGAACGACTATCCGCCCACCGGACATCCCCTTGCCGAGGTAGTCATTGGCATCGCCGTGCAGCTCAAGGGTCATGCCTGGAGCGAGGAACGCACCAAAGCTCTGTCCGGCGGATCCGTAGAATTTGATATTGATGGTTGAGTCTGAAAGGCCATCAACGCCGAAGCGCTTCGCAACCTCGCCACTTAGCATCGTTCCGCAGGAGCGATTGTGGTTGTGAATCGGGATGGTCATCGCGACCGGACGTCCATGCTCAAGCGCAGGCTTCGCCAGCATGATCAAGTGGTAATCCAGTGCGCCTTCAAGGCCGTGATCCTGCGTTTCTAGGCATCGCGTGGCAACACCCTTCGGCGCAACCCGCAGAAGCAGGCGCGAAAGGTCTACTCCTCGGCTCTTCCAATGGCGAACCGCATCGGATGCTTCCAGACGGTCTGACCGCCCAATCATTTCATCCACAGTTCTGAAGCCGAGCTCGGCCATGATTTGGCGGACTTCCTCAGCAACAAAGAAGAAGTAGTTAATGACGTGCTCTGGCTTGCCCGCGAACTTCTTACGCAGAATTGGGTCCTGTGTAGCAATACCCACCGGGCAGGTCCCAAGGTGACAGACACGCATCATGATGCAGCCTTGTGCCACCAGCGGAGCTGTCGAGAAGCCATATTCCTCAGCACCAAGCAGCGCTGCGACGACGACATCACGTCCTGTCTTCATCTGGCCATCCGCTTGGAGAACAACACGCCCGCGCAGCTGGTTTGCCACGAGGACCTGCTGTGTTTCCGCAAGGCCGAGCTCCCATGGAATACCGGCATGCTTAATGGATGAAAGCGGGCTTGCACCGGTTCCGCCCTCGTAGCCGGAGATCAGAATATGGTCTGCATGTGCCTTTGCAACGCCTGCTGCAACGGTTCCAACACCGACTTCACTCACCAGCTTGACGCTGATACGGGCGCTCGGGTTGACATTTTTAAGGTCGAAGATCAGCTGGGCGATGTCTTCAATACTATAAATATCGTGGTGCGGGGGAGGAGAAACCAGCGTCACGCCTGGCGTGGTGTGGCGAATCCGTCCGATGTAGTCATCCACCTTGTAACCCGGCAGCTGACCACCTTCACCGGGCTTAGCACCCTGCGCCATTTTGATTTGCAGCTCATCGGCGTTGACCAAGTAGTGTGTCGTCACACCAAAACGGCCACTAGCAACCTGCTTAATCGATGACCGTCGGTTGTCCGTGAAGCGCTCAGGATCTTCGCCGCCCTCGCCGGTGTTCGACTTTGCTTTGAGGAAGTTCATCGCAATCGCGAGACCTTCATGCGACTCTCTGGAAATCGAACCCAGACTCATTGCACCTGTAGCAAAGCGCTTGACAATGTTCGCAACCGGCTCGACTTCCTCAATTGCGACAGGAGTTCCCGGTACAAACCTCAGCAATCCTCGAATCGTGCTCGCACGCTCTGGAGCCTCATTAATGGCTTTACTGAACTCTTTGAAGGTCGCGTAACCTTGTGCGGTGTCCTCGTTTCGGACAGCCTTCTGAAGACTTTCAACGGAATCTGGGTTGATGGAGTGGGATTCACCAAACCGACGCCATTGATACTGCCCACCAGGGTCGAGCTCAAAGTCACCATTGATGCCATCTTGTGGGTAAGCACTGTCATGCAGGCTACGGACCTCGCGCTCGATGTCATCGAGGGTCACGCCTTCAATACGGCTTGGCGTTCCCGAGAAATACTTCTCAATCACACTAGATGCAATACCAACCGCCTCGAAAATCTGTGCACCACGGTAGCTTGGGATGGTCGAAATGCCCATTTTGGACATCACCTTGAGCAGGCCCTTATTAATGCCCTTTATAAAGTTATTGTTTGCCTTATCCACGGTCAGCGTCGTGATATCGCCTTCCTGAATCAAGTCGGCAAATGTGTCAAAGGCAAGGTATGGGTTGATTGCACTTGCGCCGTAGCCGAGGAGACAGGCGAAGTGATGGACTTCGCGGGCTTCACCCGACTCTAGAACCAGAGCTGCCTTTGTTCGGGTGCCCTCGCGGATGAGGTGATGGTGGACTGCCGAAATAGACAGTAGGGATGGCACGGGCGCGTGGTCTTTATCAACAGAACGATCTGAGATAACGATGACGCTTACGCCATCCTCGATGAGGTCACTCGCCTTACGGCACAACCACTCAACAGCACGCTCCAGCTCACCGTGCGGCTTGTTGATATCGAAGACAGCCGGCAAGGTGACCGTGCGGAGATTCTTGAGGCGGACATCATCAAAGCGACGTAGTTTCTCAAGGTCTGTGTTCAGCAGAATCGGGCTTTCAATCTTCAGCTGATGAGCATTTTCAGGGACATCTTCGAGGAAGGAGCCATCGGTGCCGATGTAATCCGCGAGGTCCATCACCAAAGACTCACGAATCGGGTCGATTGGTGGGTTTGTGACCTGTGCAAAGAGCTGCTTGAAGTAGGAGAACATCGACTGTGGCCGGTGCGAAAGCACTGCCAGAGGCGTATCGGTTCCCATCGAACCAAGCGGCTCCTCACCATTCATCGCAACCGGTGTAAGGAGCATCCGGACATCTTCGCTGGTGTAGCCGAAGGCACGCTGATGTGCACGCAGAGACTCATGCGGCTCCTGCGGACCCATTTCAGGGGTTGGTAATGCGCCAAGCTCTACGCGGTGCTCATCCAGCCAAGCACCATACGGGTGTAAGGAACAAATCTCAGCTTTTACTTCAGCATCGCTTCGGATACGCCCAAGCTCTGTATCCACGAGGAAGATCTTGCCGGGTTGTAGACGGCCACGTTCCTGAATGCGGTCGGTTTCAAACTCTATGACGCCTGTTTCACTCGCCAGGACAACGAGACCATCGGTGGTGATGGTGTAGCGCGCAGGGCGTAAGCCATTACGGTCGAGAACGGCACCGATCTGCTTGCCATCCGTGAAGGCAACGGCTGCGGGACCATCCCATGGCTCAACCAGACACGCACCGTATTCGTAAAATGCCCTGCGTGCCGGGTCCATGAGTGCGTTACCCGACCACGCTTCTGGAATCAGAAGCATCATCGAGTGCGCAAGGCTTCGTCCGCCTTGAACCATCAGCTCAACGGCTTGATCCAAGGTTGCGGAGTCACTGCCCTCACGGCTGACAAGCGGCGAGATTTTGCGCATATCATCGCCGAACATGGAAGAGACCATGCCTGCCTCACGTGCACGCATCCAGTTTCGGTTGCCATTAATGGTGTTGATCTCACCGTTGTGCGCCACATAGCGGAATGGGTGAGCAAGAGGCCACGACGGGAAGGTGTTCGTCGAGAAGCGCTGGTGGACAAGGGCAATGGCCGTTTCCATGCGCTCATCAGCGAGGTCGATGAAATACGCCCGCATCTGATGCGGTAGAAGCAAGCCTTTGTAGACAATCGTTTGGGATGAAAGGCTGGCGAGGTAAAACTCGCGTGGATTTGGAATGCCACATGCGCCTGCAATCAGAGATTCTACCTGCTTGCGGATGACGTAAAGCTTTCGTTCAAAGCTCTCGGATGGCGTCGTCGATCCCCGGCCGATGAAGCACTGTCGGATGAGAGGTTCTGTCTCCCGTGCCTGTGGTCCGATTGCGGATGAGTTTACCGGGACATCACGCCAGCCCAGGAGGATTTGACCTTCCTGGCGCACGACGCTGGTGATGGTGCGTTCGCACTGGGCGCGGTGGTCGGCATTGCGCGGAAGAAAGACCATCGCGACACCGTAGCTGCCACGCTCTGGTAGCGAAAAGTCCACAACACTTTGGAAGAAGGAGTCAGGAACCTGCAGCAGGATGCCAGCGCCATCCCCAGTTTCAGGGTCACAGCCACATGCACCCCGGTGCACAAGATTTTCAAGGATTTGCAAACCCATGCTGAGAATCGCGTGGGATGCTTCGCCACGCATTTGCGCGACAAAACCGACACCGCAGGCATCGTGTTCCGTCGACGGTTCGTACATTCCCTTGTTGGTAAGCTGCGTTAGATGGTTCTCAGTCACTGCGTCAAATCCGGTTTCCACACCGGTCATAAACCAGTGTTCTACTATATTCCGGCGACGGTGCCGACATCCTGTCTACGCTGACAGGAATCGAAATGTATCATCTTTGAAAACGATGCTCAATTGCACAGCGTTTTGTTCGACGGATCTCAGGACAGCATGGGCCATCCGATTCGGAAACATCTCAGTTAGCACAGTGGTTTTTAGGTCAATCAGAGCAATACCTTAGTTGCAATAACAGGTGTTTCGTTTGCAATAAGCCGCGCGAATGGATATATTTTGACAGTGTCAAACCATCCTTCCCTTACACAGACCACACAAACCGATCAATGGCATATGGATGCAATGGATTGTCCCGTTGAGGCAAATCTGATTCGGAAGTCGCTTCGCTCGATGGATGGTATCGATGACCTTTCCTTTGATTTTGTGGATCGTGTCCTAACCGTAAGGCACCGCGCTGCTGCCAGTCAGATTGAAGCCAAGCTGGCTGAAATCGGCATGGAGCCACGTTTGGTCACGACTGGTGATGTTTCTGGCTCTCAGAGCCATGCTTCCACAGCTTGGTTGGTTGGAGTGAGTGTCGCACTTGGTGCTGTTGCGGAGCTACTTGAGTGGATGCACGAAGCAAACCCTGGATTTGCAGGCATCACACCGCTGCACATCGCCATCGCATCCGGCTGTGCAGTTGTCCTCACATTCCCGCCAACACTTAAAAAAGCTTGGCTTGCGCTTCGGGGCCGAACCATCACAATTTCGCTCCTCGTATCGATTGCCGTCGTAGGAGCAATCGCGATTGGGCAATATCCGGAAGCTGCGATGGCAGTGAGCCTCTTTGCTCTGTCTGAAGCCATCGAGGCGGCGAGTCTGCGACGGGCTGGAAATGCCATTAAGTCGCTCCTTTCATCCACGCCACAGACCTGCGAAGTCATTCAGTCGGACACATCGGTGATGACGGTCGCGACAAACCTCGTCGCAACGGGAGACCGTATCCGGATAAGGCCAGGAGCCATCATTCCTCTCGATGGCACTATCATTGCCGGCATATCCGAAGTGGATGCGTCCGCGCTGACCGGAGAGCCTATTCCGGTTACTGTGACCACCGGAGACACTGTGTCCGCAGGGACATCGAATACCACCGGCACCTTCATCTTAGAAGTCACCGCTGCTGCAGGAAACACGACCATGGACCGTCTGATTCGGTCTGTTCGCGAGGCAGCAGGTGATCGCGCAACAACTGAACGTCTGGTGGACCGCTTTGCGGCCATTTATACGCCAGCTGTGGTCGCGATGGCATTTATCCTTGGGTGTATCGTCCCTCTGGTAACCGGCCAGCCCTTTACCCCGTGGATCAGCAAAGCCCTTGTTCTCCTCGTTATCGCGTGTCCTTGTGCATTGGTCATTTCAACGCCTGTGACGGTCGTCAGTGCACTTACCGCAGCAGCACGTGCCGGTGCTCTTGTCCGCTCCGGCCGGATTCTTGAGAGCATTGCGGCGGCAACAATGGTTGCGTTTGACAAGACTGGGACCTTGACGACGGGGAAGCCCTCCGTAACGGATATCGTTCCACTTGTGGATGGCCTGTCCATCGATGATGCCCTTCACCTCGCAGCAAGTGTCAATTATCCGAGTGAGCACCCAATCGGAGCAGCTATCGTTCAACACTGCGCAACTCGGCATCAGTGCACACCCGATGAACTTGACACCTTTGAAGCCCTTATTGGTCGCGGTGTTGCTGCATCCATCCGGGGCCAAATGCACTTCATCGGGAGCCACAGGCTCGTGCACGATAACGACCTCTGCGGTGATCACGTCGAAGCCGTACTTGACCGCCTGGCCGCGGATGGGAAGACTTCGGTTGTTCTGATGTCCGATCGCCAGGCACTAGCTGTAATTGCCGTTCAGGATGCAATCCGGCCGGAAACCCAAGCTGCACTCGACCGCTGTAGTGCCCTTGGACTAAAGACGACGATGCTGACCGGGGACACGGCAGCCGCTGCGACCAGCCTTGCGACATCGCTGCATATGCAGGATGTTCGTGCGGAGCTACTTCCCCTTGAAAAGCAGGATGCCGTAAAACAGCTCCAACAAGGTGGTGAAGTCGTCGTAATGGTGGGGGATGGCATCAACGACAGTGCGGCACTGGCGCAATCAAACATCGGTATGGCGATGTCGACTGCCGCGACGGCTGTTACGGTTGAAATCGCAGATGTCGCATTGCTTCGCGCAGACATTCGCCTGGTCCCTGAGCTGATTCATCTAAGCCGAATGGTACGAAGCACTCTCTGGACAAACATCACCATCGCTCTCGCATTCAAGGCAGTATTCTTTGCGCTCGCGCTGCTGGGAAATGTGCAGCTGTGGATGGCCGTCCTTGCGGATGTAGGCGCGGCACTCCTCGTGACGCTTAATGGGCTTCGCCTGCTAAACGCACGGCTGGGAACAACTAAATCTTAGGACTTGGCGGCTCCGCGAACATTGACGACGCCTCCGTAGCGGCGGTCGCGACGCTGAAACTCACGAAGTGTGTCAACAAGCTGAGGAGTTCTGAAGTCTGGCCACCGGGTATCTACGACTACGATCTCTGCGTAAGCAATCTGCCACAGCAAATAGTTCGAAATGCGCATGTCGCCGGCCGTTCTGACCAATAAATCCGGATCAGGCAATCCAGCGGTGTAAAGTCCATCACTGAAGACATCAGCTGTGATTTCATCAACTGAAATTTCGCCGCTGAGAACGAGCGCGGCAGCGCGCTTTGTTGCCCGTAAAATCTCATCCCGCGAACCGTAGTTCAGACAAATGTTCAGAACCAAGCCCGTATTCGCACGTGTGAGCGCGATGTGACGTGCTAGTTCATCCTGAAGGGCTTTCGGGAGCGTCGTAAGGTCGCCGCTAAACATCATCCGCACGTTGTTTGAATGCAGCTCCATCAGCTCACGCTTGGCGCCTTCAATAAAGAGAGACATCAAACCATCCGTCTCATCCTTTGGGCGGCTCCAGTTTTCTGTCGAAAATGCATAGAGCGTCAACGCACCGATACCGAAGTCGCTTGCCGAGCGGACGATCTCACGGACGCTTTGGTAGCCCTGATGATGCCCAAGCAGA
>JBEEMN010000043.1:0-8035 GCA_041192625.1 Armatimonadota bacterium | reverse complement strand
AGCCGATTTGCAAACTGCCGGCATGACAGCGAACCCGGATGCGCTGTAAAGGCTCAACTTGCAAAAGGAAAGCTGTCCGAACATCGGTATGCAAGCTACCTCTCGATGATTGCCCCTAAGGCGCTCACCTAAAAACCCCATTTGACAGCCTCATGGGGCTCGAGTGTCCTTCCGGTAGAATAATCAGTAATGGACACAACCCCTGACACCAGCTGGAAGCGTTTTTTCGAAGCGCTAGGCCCTGAGGGCTATCTCTCAGAGACATTCACAAAGAACACCGATGCCGAATTGGATTTTGTGATGGATGTCTGCGGGCTGGCGCCGGGGATGAAGATACTTGACATGGGATGTGGGCCAGGTCGACATGCGCTTGGACTCGCAAAGCGCGGACTCAATGTGGTTGGTGTGGACTTCTCTGAAAAGTTTATCGAGTTCGCACGCTCTGCAGCAGCGGACTGCGGTGTCTCCGACCTGACGGAATTTGTCGTCGCCGATGCACGTGACTTTGTCAGAGCGCGCACATTCGATGCAGCCGTTTGCCTTTGTGAGGGTGGGTTTGCTCTCCTGCAAACCGATGAAGATAATGTCAGAGTGCTTCGCCATATCGCCGCCAGCCTCAAGCCAGGAGCGCCCTTCCTTCTGACAACGATGAATGGCTACCGCACGATTCGCCTAGCAGGTACCGTTACTGATACTGTTCTGGACTCCACGACAATGGTTGAATCCTGGATTCAAGATGACGGGACCGAGCTTAAAGGGCGGCATTTTATTGTTCCGGAGCTTGAGCGGATGCATCGTCAGGCAAGCCTCACCGTCGAAGCGGTCTGGGGCGGCACGGCAGGCGGCTGGGGTCGCCGTCCCCTTGAATGGGATGAGATGGAAGTGATGTTCCTCTCCCGCAAGGTTGGGATTAACACGCAGCCTTAGCAAGTACAATGCTGCGCCGTCGGCGTTAATCCAAGCGCCATCGCACCTCCAACTTGCAATTCGATGCGCTTCGTGCCTCTAACTAGCAGGTAATTCTGTCGCGATTCGCGTATCGCACAGCATGCAAATCTCTACCGCTCCCAATGAAACCCTCTGGTACCGCCACCCCGCGTCAGACTGGAACAAACAGGCGCTTCATCTTGGAAATGGCTACATCGGAGCATCGTTCTACGGAAGCATCCCAGAAGAACGTATTTCCATCAGCGAAAAGTCTTTCTGGACGGGTGGGCCTGGCGATGGAAACATTCCGCGTTACGGTATTCGCGAGGGAGGCCGTGATGTTGTCGGTGAGCTAAGAAAACTGATTCTTGCCGGGCGGGTCGAAGAGGCGGATGCGCTTGCCAGCCAGCGCTTTATGGGCGACTATGCGCACTTTGGCGGTCTCTCGACGCTTGGGCATCTGTCCATCAAGACCGGCCATGATGCCGAATCATCCAAGGACTACAGCCGGAGTTTGCACCTGCCAACGGCAACCGGAAGTGTCATGTATACAAACGCGGGAACAACGTACACACGCACGATGTTCTGCTCCTATCCGGACCGTGTGCTGGTCGTGAACATCAAGGCAAGCCGACCGGGAGCTCTATCTCTCATTGTCAGGCAGGAACTTGCGCACACAAAACGGGATCCGAAGGTTACCGTTGATGCTGACCGCGGTTCGATCAATATCGATGGCAATATCGATGACAACAACCGCCCGTACGCGGTTGGTATTCGGGTCATCCGCAAAGGTGGAACACTGTCGACGGTTGGAGCGGATGGACTTTCTGTTTCCGGGGCAACAGAAGTCACGATCATCCATGCACTGGCGACCAACTATAAGCTCGAGCCGCCGTTGTACAAAGGTGCGCATCCCCGCCCGGATGTCGACAAGTGGGTCGAATCAGCTGCGAAACGTGGGTTCGCAAGCTTACATCGCCGTCATTGCAAAGATGTCGGTTCTCTCTACAATGCGGCCAAACTAACGCTTGAGCCTTCGGTTTCGGGACTTGAGCGGATCCCAACGGATGAACGCTGGAAGCGTTACGCGGCTGGTGATACACGCGATATTGGACTGAAAGTCCTTGCATTCAATGTTGGACGCTATCTCCTGATCGCTGCGAGCCGGCCTGGCGCGCTGCCAAGTGGTCTCCAAGGCGCATGGAACGCCAACTATTCGGCGCAGTGGAGCGGCAACTACCAAGTCAACATCAATGTTCCATTGATTTACATGGGAGGCGCATCCCTTGGTCTTGCTGAATGTAACGAACCATTCATGGATTGGATCAGCGCGCAGGCAATCCCGGGCCGCGATGTTGCAAAAGCCTACTACGGGACCAAGGGCTGGGTGACCAACGCAACGGGAAACATTTGGGGCTATGCCGCAAATGGTCTTGACCTCGAATGGGGCCTGTTCCCAAGTGGCGCCGCCTGGCTTTGTCGGCACCTGTGGGAGCAGTATCAGTTCACCGCAGACAGGACCTTCCTGAAAAAGCAAGCGTATCCAGTCATCTGCGATGCGGCTTTGTTCTGGCTGGAAAACCTGCAGGAGCACAAGGGTGAGCTCGTAGCGATTCCATCCGTGAGCGCCGAGCAGCGCTCCATCAATGGCTTTCTTGAAATCCCCTATCAGGATATTGTCTTCATCCGGGATCTCTTCCGCAATACGCTCAAGGCAGCGGCGGTGCTTGGAAAGCAGGATAGTTTTACAAAGCGCGTTTCAGCAGCGCTCGCGCGTCTCGCGCCGCTTCGCATCGGAAAGCATGGTCAGCTACAGGAGTGGCTTCCGGATATCGACGACCCGATGTGTCGCCACAGGCATTTTATGCACCTGTCGGCATTACATCCATGTGATGAGATTGATGTCCGCAAGGATATAGCGCTTGCATCAGCCATTCGGGTGTCGATGAATATGCGGGGGGATGGCAGCAACAAAGAACGTCTCGATCCAAAGTACACGGATAAGTGGCCGTGTACGTGCAGGCACGTTGGCAGCCCTCGCGATGAACACATTGGCGGAAACTGGTCCCGGTCGTGGAAGATCTGGCTTTGGGCGCGTCTGTTTGATGGCGACCGTGCGGACAAGATTTTGGGTGAGCTGATTGGCGAGGCTGGCATGGAGAATATGTGTCAGTATCAGCAGGTTCCACCAAACCGTACGCCGATGCAGCTGGATGGCGCGATCACAACTCCGGGAGCCATCACGGAGCTGTTGGTACAGAGTCATTTGGATGCTCTTGAGCTGCTTCCAGCGCTTCCGGGTGCGTGGGCAAGCGGGAAGCTTGCGGGCGTTTGTACCCGCTTTGGCTGGGATGTAACCGTTACGTGGAGAGCGAGTCAGTTGGTAACCGCCGTCATTCATGCTAAGTGTGCTGGGGAGCACATTGTCCGATATGGCGACAGGGAGGTGCTTCTCAAGCTGGAGCGTGGGCAATCCGTTGTGCTTGGTTCAGATTTGGTGATGATCGACGGGTAATGAGCGGCTTGTAGTCGTAACTCAGTTGTTCAAGCTGGGTTACGGTGGCAAAAATAACACCAGCCGGACTGCGAAGCAGTCCGGCTGGTGCGTTCTAAGGGTGGGATGGACCCGCCTCTGGGCGTCATCATGACACCAGGAGCAAGCCCTGGGGCTAAAATCAGCCCGCGAGCCCTTCCCGGAGATTAGCATAGTTCATATTTTCAATGACCCTCCTTTCAGTGTGGTGATTGGAGTGTACCTATTTTGCCCGTTCTTGTGAAGCCCTTACAGGGAAAAGTGGCAACCTCTTGCAACGATAGAATAACCACATGGAAACGGCACCTCGGATTGGCATCGTCATGGGTAGTACATCGGATTGGGAAACGATGCGTCATGCGCATGAGACTTTGGACAAATTCGATGTCCCACACGAATGCAAAGTGGTCAGCGCCCATAGAACACCGGCCCTGATGGCGGAATATGCAGCAACGGCCAGGGAGCGTGGCATCCAAGTCATCATCGCTGGCGCCGGCGGAGCCGCCCACCTCCCCGGGATGATTGCCGCACAGACATCCGTGCCAGTCCTCGGCGTCCCCGTCGAAAGCCATGCTCTCCGTGGTCAGGACTCACTTCTGTCCATCGTCCAAATGCCCGCCGGAATCCCCGTAGGAACCCTTGCCATCGGTAAGGCTGGCGCAACCAATGCAGCCCTCCTCGCAGTGGCCATCCTTGCTAACACCGATGCGCAGCTTCTTGAAAAACTGGATGCATTCCGTGCCAACCAGACATCCACGGTTCTCGCAGCAGAGCTCCCGGTGAACGTATGACACCAATTCTTCCTGGATCTACAATCGGCATTTTAGGGAATGGTCAGCTTGGCCGAATGACCACACAGGCAGCGATTCGGATGGGTTACAGCGTTGCGTGCTACGGCCCAGATGCAGCTCCAACGCCTTGCGGCCAGGCCGGTGCACGTGAAGTGCAGGGTGCCTACGATGACCTTGACGCACTTTCAGAATTTGCACGTTCTGTGGATGTCATGACCTTTGAGTTTGAGAATGTTTCAACTGCTGCAACGGCAGTCGCATCGGAGCATATTCCCGTTCATCCAGCGGGTGCTGTGCTTCACACCACCCAAGACCGTATCCGCGAGAAGGCGGCGTTGGTTGATGCGGGGATCCCTGTTGCGCAGTATTCCGTTGTCCATCAGCCAAGTGACCTTGATGGCGCTGCGTATCCTGGCATCCTGAAAACCGCGCAAAGCGGCTACGATGGCAAAGGCCAGAAGCTTGTACACAACGCTACTGAAGCAGCCGCTGCGTTTACATCGTTTGGCGGTGTCCCATGCGTTCTCGAGGCCTTGGTCCCGTTTTTGTGGGAGGGTTCCATTGTCGGTGCGCGCAATGCCGCTGGAGATGTCGCGCTCTATCCCCTCGTTCAAAACATTCACACAAATCACATTTTGGACACAACACTGGTCCCGGCTCCACTCGCATCTACGGAACTACAGGCAAGCGCAGCAGCCCTTGCTGAGCGTATCTTGGACAGCCTGGATGTCATCGGTGTGATGTGTATCGAAATGTTCATCACTACTGATGGCATTATTGTCAATGAGCTTGCGCCGCGTCCGCATAACTCTGGTCACTGGACGATTGAAGGTGCTGTCACGAGTCAGTTCGAGCAGCATGTCCGCGCGGTGTGTGGCTTGCCGCTTGGTAGCACGGAGCTCCGCGCGCCAGCCGCGGCCATGGCCAACCTGCTTGGCGATTGCTGGCCAGATCCCGACTGGGTCGGAGCCCTCGCGGATCCACGGGTAAACCTCCATTTGTACGGGAAGCTAACTGCCCGCATCGGACGCAAAATGGGTCACCTGACGGCTGTCGGCGCTACGGTCGTTGATGCATCAGATGCAGTGACAGCGGCACGAACTCGCCTAAAATCCACGCATTAGCCCCCTGACTCCGTGCTGGAGAGTGAATCTCTCACACTATCTGCTAACCGGGGGTTGGCATTTTGCTGACATCGTGGAATTATGCTGAGCATGACCCGAAGAACTGCTCTTGTCCTAAGCATTCCTGCAGCCATGGCTGCATCCGCCATCATGATCACAAATTCCAATGCCTTCAAGGCAGCAACTCCCGTCAAGGCTGCAACATCGTTTTTGTCAACCCTTGACCAAGCACAGGTAAAAGTTGCGCAGTACGACTTTGATTCTGATGAGCGTTTTAACTTTCACTTCATCCCCAAGGAACGAAATGGTCTCGCATTCCGTGCGATGAATCCTGCACAGCAAGCTGCTGCCTTGGAGCTGATGTCCAGCTGTCTTTCACAGCTAGGAATGGACCGTGTAAGGTCGATTCGTGACACCGAGCTCGTGCTTCGCTCCATGGAAAATGCTGCTCCTGATTACCGAAACCCAGACAAATACTTTGTGACCATCTTCGGTACACCTTCAAAGGATAAGCGCTGGGCTTGGCGCTTCGAAGGGCACCACGTAACGCTGAACTGGACGATGGAAGGTGACAAGGTCATCGGCAGCACGCCGCAGTTCTTCGGCAGCAATCCGGCGCGTATCCCAGCAGGTCAGAACATGGCTGGCTTCCGACTCCTCCCCAAGGAAGAAGACAATGGCCGTGCACTTGTGAAGTCATTGTCACCAGAGCAGGCTGCAAAGGCTGTCATTGGCGATAAAGCCCCAGCGGACATCCTGACAGCGGCAAACCGTGAAGCGATGCGCCAGGGTGAAGCGGGCATTCCATTTGATGCTCTGAATGCAGCTCAGCAAAAGGCCCTGAAGGACCTAGTTGGTGTGTATGCCGCGGCGCAGTCCGACAAAATCAGCCGAGCCCGCCTTGCGGCCATCAACAAAGAAGGCTGGAAGAACGTTGTTTTTGCGTGGATGGGCGGAATGGAACCCGGACAGGGCCACTACTACCGCATTCAGGGTAAGTCCTTCCTTGTGGAATATGACTGTACCCAGAATAACAACAACCACATCCATGCGGCGTGGCGTGACTTCGGAACAGACTTTGGTGGGAAGGTTCCCAGCGCGGATGCACTCGGAGAGCACTTGTCCTCCGGCCATGGCATCGCAGAGCAGCAGTCCAGGTAGGTCTTCCGATGTCCGATGCAGATGCTGACCGTCCGACACAGGCTCCTGATATCCAGGATCTTAGCGAGGACGCGGTTGCAGCCGCGCACGCACGTGCCTATACGATCATCGATCAGGCCGCAACGCGCCGGTCTATTGACCGTGAGCTACTGCTAAGGTCGTATCACTACGCCTTCGACAAACACTCAGCGCACCGGAGAAAATCCGGTGAGCTGTATATAACCCATCCCATCGAGGTTGTGGGAATCCTGATGCAGCTTGAGGTCGACACGGCAACTATGGCGGCCGGGTTCCTCCACGATGTCATCGAGGATTGTGAGATCACCAAGGCTGATCTTACAGAGGCATTCAGTGCTGAGATTGCCACACTGGTGGATGGTGTTTCTAAACTAAAACTAGCCGACTTCGAGCGCTTGGCGCCAGATCTAGCAGCAGCAGCAAAAGAAAAGGACAAGGATTCCTCCAAGAGTCTTGTCACTGGCACGACCAAAAAGCGTCCCCATGAAGCACGCTCGAGTGCCGAAAACCTACGCAAGATTTTGCTGGCCATGGCGCGTGACCTCCGTGTGATGGTCATCAAACTTGCGGACAGGCTCCACAACCTTAAGACCATTACCGGGCTTGCACCGGATCGCCAGCAGCGGATGGCTGAAGAGACGCTGTCGGTTTATGCACCTCTGGCAGCGCGTCTAGGTATTTGGGATTTGAAGTGGCAGCTCGAAGACCTTGCCTTCAAAACGCTCCAGCCTGTCGAATACAAACATCTGACCGAGCAGATTGCCCGCACGCGCCGTGACCGTGAGGCGGATATTGCCGAGTCGATCAGTACCCTACGTGCAGCATTTGACCAAGGCACGCTGGAAGTCGAAATCAACGGACGCCCAAAGCACCTGTGGTCCATCTATAAAAAGATGAATGAGCAGGAGATTCCCCTCTCTGACATTTACGATTTGATCGCTCTGCGTGTCATCGTCGACAATGTGCCTGACTGTTATGCAGCGCTTGGTTTAGTCCACGAGACCTACCTCCCGATTCCAGGGAAGTTCGATGACTACATCGCCAAACGAAAGTCAAATGGCTACCAATCGCTTCACACCAAGGTCTACGGACCACGGGGCGAGCCGCTTGAAGTGCAGATCAGAACGTGGGAGATGCACAAGACCAGCGAATTTGGAATTGCGGCCCACTGGGCTTACAAGGAAAAAGGGGATGGCGCGGTCGCTGGGAACAACGACTTTGAGCGCAAGATGGCCTTTTTGCGCAAGCAGCTGTTTGAGTGGCAGCGGGATGCCCGTGACACAAGTGAATTCCTAAGCCAGGTATCAACCGACTTGTTTACAAGTCAGGTGTTTGTGTTTACGCCCCGCGGGGATGTCATCGACCTGCCAACTGGCGCGACGCCCATCGACTTTGCGTACCGTATCCACACGGGTATCGGGGAGCATTTGGCGATCGCCCGTGTTAATGGCAAGACGGTTCCGCTTTCCTATCAGTTTGAC
>JBEEMN010000042.1:0-8633 GCA_041192625.1 Armatimonadota bacterium | reverse complement strand
TAGGAGCCGGTACCGTGACCGCACAGCCAATCCTTGGCTTTGTTGGGAGTATGCGATGGCTTGCAAACCGTGATGGGATGCAGGACTTTTTGAAGACCACCTGGCCATCAATCGTTCAAGCCATTCCAAATGTCCGTCTCGTGTGTGCAGGTCGGGAAACGGATACCTTTTGCAACGAATTCACACGGGAGCACCCAGAGTTTTCCGGACGGGTTATCGGCCTCGGAACAGTCCCGGATCTTCGTGATTTTTGGGAGCAGATCCACATCGGGATTGCACCACTGAGGTGGGGCGGTGGAGTGAAGATTAAACTGATCGAAAGCTGGGGAGCCGGGAAGCCAACGCTGGGGACGCCGGTTGCAACGGTTGATATTCCACAGGATGCACGCTTTCACACATACGTCACCCGCCCGGATGACTGGTGCGCGGCGGTTCGTCACCTTGTATCAACTCCGGAAACGTACGCGGCTGCGGCCGCACAGGCATTCACATTTGCCGATGCCCACCACACGGTGAGCGTGTTTGCGAGGTACGTCGACCGGAGTCGCTTCGTGACCATTTGTGCCGTTTTTCCGTACAATCCATGCCTCCTCCGCCCGCGTTCACTGCATTCCATCAAGGCGATGTTGGCTGCGGGGCACGATGTCCGCGTCGTGTATGTCGCGGAGCGCTTTGGGGTGGATTTTGCGCAGAGCGATGATGCGGCATTGTGCACTGATGTGCGGAAAGTACCCTTTGCTGGAGTGGCCTCGACGCTAGGCCGCTGGCTCGGTGGGATGTCTGTGAGCCAAGCCTGGTGCGGCTCAGTAGAAGCAAAAAAAGTCATAGTCGAGTTGAGCGCTGGAGCGGATGTGCTTTGGGTCGAGCACTTGCGCGGCGCCGGGATGTTGCCGCAAGCGGTGCGCTGTCCCGTTGTCTGGGATGCTGTAGATGCCTTGGGGCCATTGTTTGCAGGGAGAGCCGGGCTGGTTCAAAACCCACTCAAAGCCTGGATGTTTCATTGCGAAGCGAGGCGGACTGGGCGTGAGGAAGCATCGCTCGCTGCACAGTTTTCGGCAACCATTGCCGTAACAAAGCGCGAAGCGGCGTTGCTTGGCCCAAATGTGATCGCGATTCCAAATGGCGTTGACTGTGACTATTTTCAGCCAGCTGCGGATGTAGATTCTGACAAGCGACCACTTCACATTTGCATGGTTGGCCGCTGGAATTATCTGCCGAACGCCCATGGGTGTATCCAGTTTCTGCGGGATGTCTGGCCGCAGCTATGTCTCAAATTCCCGGAGGCTGTCTGCACGATTGTGGGTCCTGGATGTCAGCCAGGTTCGCCCATCGCCGATGCCGCAGCGGATGGTGTGAAAGACGGCAACGTTGTTTTGGTGGGCCCGGTGCCGGATGTTCGCCCCTATTTACACAAGAGTCTGCTTAGCGTTTGTCCCGCGATGCTGGCGGCTGGGATGCAAAACAAAATCCTTGAGTCCATCGCCTGTGGAGTTCCTGTCGTCTGCACCGATATCGCTGCAGCAGGGACAATCCCAGGGGGCCTACCCGGAGTTTTCCCAGCAGCAAAGGGATCTGAGATGGTTGACATAATCACAAAACTCATGATGGATCCTCAGATGGCTCAGCGTCAGGGAACCTTAGGCCGCGATGTGGTTGCATCGACCATGGGCTGGCAGCCAAGCTACGCAAAGATTGCGATGCGTTTGGAACAGGTCTTGCATCCTTGATGCCTGTGGGCACAAAATACCTTACGAGTCCTCTCAAGCGCGCCTTGGATCTACTGGGCGGCATGCTGTGTCTTGTGATCTTAATGCCACTTATTGTGATCTGTTTCATTCTGTTGGCAATCATTGATGGCTTTCCTGTCATCTATAGACGGACTGTCTTGGCGCAATGTCATCCCTATCGTGATGCATCGATACTGCCGACATTTAAGGCGTACAAGCTCCGCACCATGAAACTCTCTGCACCAGCTACATCCCACACCGAGGATGAATATTCCGCACGACTACGCGAAAACGGTAAGGTCGATCAAGACCCCCGGATTACGCCGTTGGGTCGTATTTTGCGTCGCTGGTCCATCGATGAGCTTCCGCAGCTGTTCAATGTCGTGACGGGACAGATGAGTCTGATTGGCCCCCGGATGATGACGGCGGATGAGTCTGGTGTGTACGGTGATGACCTTCCGGCGGTGCTGATGGCTCGGCCAGGCTTGACGGGGTGGTGGCAGGTCAATGCCCGCGGGGATGGAAATCCGGGTAACCGACGTGTTTACGACACGGAGTACATCCAGCAGGCATCCTTTGGATTTGATTTACGCATTCTGATGATGACGGTAGGGGCTGTCATCGGTGGGCGGGGAGCCAAGTGATGCTGCACCGCGCTAAATTGACGATGCTGACCGGGTGGATTTTTTGTATCTGTGCGGTCGTAGTAACGCTCTTCAATGTGGTTCGCTTTAGCGGGCTTGAGCCGCAGTCCCACGGTGCGCTGGAACGCAACGTGATTGTGCAAGCTTCTGGCGGCACAGATGTACTGCGGGCTCCGTTCGCATATCCGATGTCGCTTGCATCGGCGCGCAGTGATGACCGTTTTATAAACCGTACGCAGCCGTTGTTGCCGCTGGTGGTTACGGGACTCATCCACCGTGCAATCCAAGTCGTTTCGAACCGTCCAGTAACCGTTGCGGCCGGACTTGCGACCTTTATCAGCTTTGTGCTTTTGGGATGGATCATCAATACGATTGCACGTGAGCTTCAGCTTGCGGCATCCGCCGGATGGGCGGTCGGTGCAACCCTTGTTGCTCTCCAAATCCTTCAACCGGTGAATGACTATCCACCCGGGCTGCTTGCGGCGATTGAACTAGCTCTCATCGCACGCTTCCGGCTGCTTCCAAGCGCATTCGCACATACAAACCGCCGTCAGTATGTTCTCTGCTGGGCAGGCTTTGTTGCATCGGTGATCCTCCTCCCGTGGACGATTGAATTTGGGTGGTTCATCTCTCTGATGATTGGCCTAATTGCGTTGATAGGCCACCGTCCTGAGCTGTGGCGCTGGGCCGTTTTGACATCTGGTATCGCTGGGATTGTCACTTACTTTGCGTGGCACGACACGGTGGCAAATGTCTGGTGGTACCGGGATGCTGTCATCACCGGGCTTACCCGCGGAACTGCCTCCCCGATGGTCGCCCTTGGCATCGCCGGCCACGGAAGTCTGGCATCCAAGCTTGCTGGAACATTCTCATTACCCGGTGTGCTCACGCAGCTTCAGGGCCTTGTTGTTCAGGTTGATGTTGCAGCGGTGATTGCGCTTGGCATTATCGGGGCTTTTGCTGTTGTTGCGATGTTTGTGCGGTTTGAGCATTTTGAAGTTGCTGGGGCGCGCAATGTTGTGTGTTTGATGTTTTTGGTGACGATGGCAGCTGGTGCATTGGTTCTCCGCCCGGATGAGTTGACGCAGCTACTGACGGCACAGGTCCCGGTGGTTGCATTGTTTGGGATGGGCCTCTGGAGCACTGTTTTGCTGCGCCGTGCCTGGGCGGCACCGCACATGCTAGCTGTCGCGGGCTCAATCGCTGGCATTCTAACCTTTGCACTGATAGTGCGGACTGCCGCATCGCAGACGATGCTTCCCATCGCAGGCATCCGGGAATCGTTGAAGCTGGCTCCTACTGTGCTTCCGCCAACCGGAGTACCGCGCCTAGCGATCAGTAGCGACCCTGCCACGCTGTCACACATCAATGGTGGACATGTCATCGGGCTTCCAGCATCGAGAGCCGATTGGGACTTGCTTAGTGCGATGGTTCCGCTCGCGGATGCACCAATCGTCCTCACGGCATCGACCCTCGAACGGGGGAAGGATGATCCCTGGTATCAGCTCTACGCAGGTGTGGACCATGTTTGGCGCGCTATGGATGGGATGTCGACCGAGGATGCACGATTGCTCAGAAGTAGCTTTCAGGTGCGGATTCCACCTGAGCTTGACCCAATCCTGAAGACCTATCAGGCAGACACCGTTGAGTTTCGCAAGGATAGCGGTACGGTCATCGTCCTCTCGCCACCAGCTATCGCAACGCGATAACCTCCTGCAACCCACCTGTACGGGATGTAACATAGGGCATGCCAAAGAATGCAAGTGCGTTGCCTAAGTGGGTTCTCTTCGTTATCGCAGCTGCATTTTTAGTCCTCTACGTTCCTGTCTTCGTTTCGTTCCTGATACCTCGCTGGCTCACCGATGAGTCGGTCACCCACGGATGGCTGGTGATACCGATTGCCGCCATTACGGTTTGGTACAAACGAAATGAGCTCGCATCCCTGCCGATTCTCCCTGACCCCCGCGGTGCATTCCTGGTCGCGCTTGCGATTATGCTCCACCTTACGGAAAAGGTCCTCGATCTCAATGGACCATCCCCGATTTCCATCCCGATTTACGTCGCAGGAGCAGTGCTCTGGATCGCCGGCTGGAAGTGGCTCAAAGCCTTGTCCTTTCCCATCGCCTATCTGCTATTTATGGTCCCAGTCCCTGGCGGACTAACACAGGTGGTGTCCTTCCCGCTGCGCAAGCTCGCCACAGATGGCTCAAAGCTGATCGCGGGCAAGCTGGGTGTTGAGATTTACGGCGCCGGGATGAACCTCGAGTTCATGCAGCCGCGCGGCACTGAGTACATCCGTATCATCGTTGCAGATCCGTGCTCAGGCTTGCATTCGTTAATGGCAATCAAAGCGCTGCACGCAATCACCGCGTATGTCTCACGCTTGCGAACACCGTGGAAGTGGGTTCTGTTCTTCCTCGCGCTTCCGATCACGCTTGCGGCCAACATTTGCCGGATGACGCTAATCATCCTCGTTTGCGCATTTATCGACAAGAAGTTTGGCTTAACGCTGTTCCACGACTACAGCCCTTATGTGTTGTTTCTGTTTGTCTTCCTGATTCTGATTGGTATCGGGCAGCTGATGGAGCGTTGGACGGGTGGGAATGCTTGGTGGAAAGCACGGAAAGCATCTGGTGCATTTTCATTCGGTCCAGCGGCGAGTTTCTCTCCGGAGATTGGCAAGCGCATCGCTGGAACAACGATCATCCTTGCGATCGCCAGCTGCGCATCTAGCGGCCTGGCGCTGTACATCGGAGCACGTCCACCGATTGCTGCGGCGAGTGCGGATGTCGCTAGCATTCCAAAGGAACATTTGGGGTGGAAGTCGCTTGGTGATATCGAGTCAGACCCGGAGACGATGAAGCAGATTCAGGCGGATTCTTACATCAACCGTCGCTATGTGAATTCCAAGGGTGATGTTGTCGACCTCATGGTTGTTTACCGTCGCTACGGCCGGCGTGAGTTTGCCCACCGGCCTGATCAATGTTTCCCAGCGGGTGGTTACATAGGCGTTACAAACCGGGTTGCGGCGTTGCCGTGGGCTGGCAAGGATGTCCCGGCGGTGTACTGGCTGTTTGATGGCCGTGCGGTTCTGCGCCCGGATGGCCAGACGGGTGTCCCGATGACAACCGTCACGTACTTCTTTGCGAGCGCAAATCGCACCGAGCATGACTTTATACGCCAGCAGCTGTGGATGGCACTTGAGCGCATTTTCCCAAACAAAAATGGCTGGACATTCCTACGCCTTTCAAGCCCACGTGTTGAGACGGATCAGCGCGCACTCGATGCGCAGCGTGCATTTATGGCGGCTATGGAGCCTGAGATCCGCAAGGTTATTACGACCGATGAGGCAACTGCAGGTGCACTCTAAATGTTACGCATAGGTGTGCTGGTCGGAGCCAAGGGGCGCGGCTCGAATCTGATGGCAATCTTGAATGCAATCGCGGTTGGTTCTTTGAGCGGGCAGGTCGCGGTCGTGATTGGGTCGCTCAAGGGTGCACCCGCTTTGGAGGCGGCTGCGCTCGCAGGTATCGAGACGGTGGTTGTTGGGACTGCGAACCGCACGGATGATGAATATGGCGACGTCTTGCTACGGGCTATCGCAAAGCGGGATGTCGATCTTGTTGTGCTGGCTGGGTATATGCGCCGCCTCCCGGATGCGCTTACCACTTCCTACGCGGGCAGGATCATCAATATTCACCCAAGCTTGTTGCCTGCATTTGGCGGTCACGGGATGTATGGGCGTAAGGTCCATGAAGCAGTTCGTGATGCTGGTGTTTTGGAGACGGGCTGTACGGTTCATGTGGTTGATAATGAATATGACCACGGTGCGGTGGTCGCGCAGCGACGCGTAGATGTGCTTCCGGAAGACTCTGTTGATGACATCGCAGCGCGCGTTTTGGGTGCAGAGCACAGTCTGCTCGTTGATGTCATTAGGGACATTTGTAGTGGCCTACGGCCATTGCCTCTGGCATAAACTTAGCATCAAGCCAAGACAATTCGACAAACGTTGGATGAGGTCAAAAAAAACAAAACCACCTCCCAGTTTTCCGGGAGGCGGTTTCGACACTAAACCAAACCAAGCTGGGCGTTTAGGAGACTTTGATCTCGCGAACGCGGTGAACGGGTGTGTTCACAACGAGGGCGATGCTGTCTTCATCCCGCTCCATCGAAACATTAAGAGCAGTGTCATCCAGCTCCAGATATTTCGACAAGACTTGAATCAGCTCGATACGAATTTTGTCCATGACTTCCGGTGGAATCTTGGAGCGGTCGGATGCAAGAACAACCCTAAGACGGTCCTTTGCAAGGGAGCCAGTTTTCTCCGTTTTGCCGAAGATACGTTCAATTAGATCTGCAAGCATGGTCTAGCCTCCAAACATCTTCTTGATTTTAGCAAAAATTCCACCCTGCTTTACTTCTGCAAGCTGCATGAAGGGAACTTCTTCGCCGAGGAGACGGCGGGCGATGTTGCGATAGGCTTGGCCGGCACGGGATGTCTCGGACATGGATGCCGGTTCTCCCGAGTTGGTGCTCGTGATAATGGACTCATCATCTGGGACCACACCGAGGAGCTGCACGCCGGTGCCAAGAATTTCCTGGACATCTTCGACGCCAAGCATTTCGCCTTGCTCTACCATCTTCATCCGAATACGGTTGACAATGAGCTTGGCTCCACGCAATTCCTGTGACTCGAGGAGGCCGATGATACGGTCAGCATCGCGGACACTGGACATTTCCGGGTTGGTAACCACGATTGCCTCATCCGCACCAGCAGTTGCATTCTTGAAGCCCTGCTCAATGCCCGCAGGACAGTCAATCAGAATGAAGTTGTAACCTTCGGCCTTGATGTCATCCAGGACCTTGATCATTTGTTCCGGGCTGACTGCGCTTTTGTCACGTGTCTGCGCGGCTGGGAGGAATGCCAAGTTCTGGTTCCGCTTGTCCTTGATGAGGGCTTTACGCACTTCAGCGCGGCCTTCCACGACATCTACGATGTCGTAGACAATCCGGTTTTCCAGTCCAAGTGCCAAGTCAAGGTTACGAAGTCCGATATCCGCATCCACGAGGGCGACACGTTGATCGAGTGCTGCGAGCGCCATGCCGATATTGGCCGTCGTTGTAGTTTTACCAACGCCACCTTTACCAGAAGTTATAACGATTACACGGGCATTTGCCATGTTCGGGGTGCTCCCTTTCAATGAAACCTATAGAAACCAAAATATACAAAAGTGACAATCAACTGCCGTTTTACAGCGTGTACCCGGTAATTACCACGGGTTGATGTCAATGGCGCCACTTTGAACCCTCGCACACTCAGCGCCTTTAGATGCGGCTGTCTTGCCATCCGATTCCGGAGCGCGGGCGTAGAGGCTTGCGATGCGTAGCTGTGGTGGGCGGAGACTGCGTGCGAAGATACGGGATGATTCATCCCCATTGGCGCCTGCATGGGCCACGCCACGGAGGGTTCCGAGGACCACGATGTCGCCTGCGGCGATCACTTCGGATCCCGGATTGACATCGCCATTCACGATGACCGCACCATTATGGACGATACGCTGGCCGCTGCGAACGGTATGCGGGATGTAGAGGGCATTGCCTTGACCAATCTGAGGAGCCTTTTCGGGCTCAGGTGTTTGGCCAACAGGCGGCATCACGACCATCGGGAGGACATCGTAAAGGGTGAGGGTTAGGCGGTCCGCCGCCGCACGGGTTTCAGGGATCTCGCTGACAACCGCCGTCGGGAGGATGCCATAGCCATCCTTGAGAACACCGATGATGCTGTCGAGGGCATCCGGGAGGACGATACGCGCGCCAAAATCGATGGTCGCAACCGAGCCTTTCCAAAGCTCAAGGTTACGCCCGTGCTCGAGACGCTCGCGGATAGCCGCCAGCAGCTCATCCAATTCCAATGTGTCAGGGAGGGTCATTAAGAGACCATTCCGCCAACCTTTAACTTCTACCAATTAGGGCACCTCACAAGGAAGAATATCATGCAGGATGTGTGCCTCCCGGCGGGTTCGGTTTAACGTGTTTTTGTTTTCGATACCCGGAGGATGTCCGTCTGGGATTGTGGTTTTTTGTTTTTGCGTTTAGGTATCTGTGAGACAGATTTCAGCGGTCATCCAAACGGGTTTTCTCAGCTGTGTATGCCTCCCGGCGGGTTCGGTTTAACGTGTTTTTGTTTTCGACACCCGGAGGATGTCCGTCTGGGATTGTGGGTTTTTGTTTTGCCGTTTAGGTTTCTGTGAGACAGACTTCG
>JBEEMN010000041.1:0-8116 GCA_041192625.1 Armatimonadota bacterium | reverse complement strand
GGATGCAAAATCTATATACACCGGATTACAACTACTTTCCTTTAAACGAGACATCACAGATCCATTATGTTCATGGTAGATAGAAGGTATGCAGGCGAGGCAGGAGACCAAGTGGAAACGTGATCAAAGCGGCAAGTGGGCTCGTGTAGATACATCCGTGAAACCCATTGTTGCGGCACCACCGCCTCCGAGTCGCCCTGATCCAATCCCGACTGTAACGTTTCGTATTCGCACTGGGAAACCAATCACGAGCATCGCAGCACAGGCAAAGCTTGCTGCAGTTTCCAGCGCCAACATGATTGGGATCCACAGGGGACCCGATTCCCGGCCAATGCTGCTTTCAGCATCATCAACCATTGCTGGACTAACGCTTACGCAAACGGGCATTGTGGCATCCTTGAAGGATGGTCATCTCTGCGAACACGACATCGTCACAGGGAGAATCCGCCTGACATCGCCAGACCTTGGTGGTATACCAGCTGGTCCTCCGCTTGCTGCTCAGGATGGCTTTGTCGTTACACTAGAATCTGGCTCGATCATTGCTGTTTCTGGCAAACTCACCCCTAAGTGGCGCTTTACACCTCCCTCCGGAACGTTTGGCTTCCATCCCGCCGCAAGCGTTGGCCGGGGAATCTATGTTCCTGGAGAATCAACGCTTTTTCGCTTGGATGCATTATCAGGATTGGTGAATTGGAGCGCAGATATCGGTGACCGAGGCTGCGTTACGCCTACCGTTGTAGCGGGGCTTACAATCGCAGCTGCGACGGGCGGTGGAATCACCTGTTTAGATGCCACAACGGGAAAGCTACGCTGGCGTATCGGCCCTGATGTCACTGGTAGCGCCACATGGACCGGAATCACATCCGCTGGATTACGTGTGATTGCCGGGACTCAACAGGGGGATGTAGTGTGCATTCACCGGGAAACGGGACGCCTAGAATGGGTTAGATCTGGTCTTGGACGGGTGATGTTTGCGCCAGCAGGTGACGTAAAGCACGGATGTGCCGTAGTATTTGTGCAGGATACGGATGCCGGTATACCGGCGGAAGTACTTGGCCTCGACCTGCGCAGTGGCAGGACAATGTGGCGAGCCCGTGTTGGAAATTTGGATGCTGCGCCGGTACTGACGGGCGACCGGCTATGGTTAGCATCTACTACAGGAACACTATATGCCTTCGATTATGGATAAAATGGGCTGCCAGGCCTATACCTTCAATCAATTCCCTGTTTTTGAAGCGATTGAGCTCTGCGCCAAGAGTGGTGCCAAGGTCATCGAGTTCTACCCTGGCCAACGCCTCGGTGGAAACCTCCAAGGCGCACTGGATCAGAATTCACCAAAGAGTGTGATCAAGGCTGTTCAGGATGCCTGTTCGGCAAATGGTGTCCGCCCGGTCGCATTCGGCGTTGCGGGTCTTGGACAAAACGAAGCGGATAACCGCAAGCTCTTCGAATTTGTCAAGGCACTTGGAGCTGAAACAATCACCACCGAACCAGATGCCACAGCGATGGACTTGATTGAAAAGTTGGCTGTGGAATACAACATCAAGGTGGCAATTCACAACCACCCCGGAAGCCCCGCCAATCCAAACTACAAGTACTGGGATCCAAAGTACGTTTTGTCCTTGGTTCAGGGACGAAGCCCACTCCTCGGTGCGTGTGCTGACACCGGTCACTGGGTCCGCAGCAATATCAAACCCGTTGATGCGATGCGTATCCTGAAGGGGCGTCTGCTTGGAAGCCACCTCAAGGACCTCAATAAGTTTGGTCCAGGCGCAACCGATGTTCCTTACGGAAATGGTGTTTCCGATATCGCTGCTATTCTCGATGAATTCGCAAAGCAGAAATTCACCGGTCACTTCTCCGTAGAGTATGAAATCAATGGCCGTGGACCTGTGGAAGCTGTCGGACAATGCATCGGCTATGCACGGGGATACTGCGCAGGACGCAAAATCTAAACGGATTGGTACTGTTTAGTAACATCACCCGGCGGATTACCGCCGGGTGTTTGCATGTTGGCATCAAATCAGGATAATCTTTCCTTCGGTAGCGGCCTGGCCGATGTTGTCCCGGAGGCGCCTGATCAACTAAGGAATAGGAAATTACAATGCCGGTACGTGTTGGTATCAACGGTTTTGGGCGGATTGGCCGCCTTAGCTTTAGGGCAATTGTTAACAAGTATGGTCTCGATGGCGATGTACAGGTAGTCGCTCTCAATGACCTCACGGATGCTGCAACCAATGCGCATTTGCTGAAGTACGACTCAAACTACGGCCCATTCGATGGCACTGTCGAAGCCGATGGCAACGACCTTGTTGTCAATGGCAAGAAGATTCGTGTCTTTGCTGAGAAGGATCCGGCTGCGATTCCTTGGGGATCTGAGGATGTCGATATCGTTGTCGAATCCACAGGTTTCTTCACCGATGCAACCAAGGCTGTTGCGCATCGTCGTGACTCAGTGAAGAAGGTCGTTATCTCAGCTCCTGCCAAGAACGAAGATCTTACGATTGTTCTTGGTGTGAACGATGATGTCTACGACCCAGCGGTTCATCATGTCATCTCGAATGCAAGCTGTACGACCAATGGTTTGGCGCCAGTCGCAAAGGTTCTCCACGAAAACTGGGGCATCGAAAGCGGGCTGTTGACAACCGTGCATGCGTACACAAACTCACAGCGCACAGTTGACACCGCAACCAAGGATCTCCGTGATGCACGTGCAGCAGCGATGAACATCGTTCCTGCAGCAACTGGTGCAGCGCGTGCTGTTGGACTTGTGATTCCTGCCCTCAAGGGTAAGTTCACAGGTATGGCATTCCGCGTACCAACCCCAACCGTGTCTGTCGTTGACTTTACTGCGATGCTTGAAAATGAAGCATCCGTTGCCGAAATCAACGCCGCGATGAAGGCTGCTGCCGATGGTCCTCTCAAGGGCATTCTTCGCTACACGGAAGAGCCACTTGTTTCCACGGACCTCCGTGGTGATGAGCATAGCTCCATCTTTAGCGCAATCGACACCATCACACTTGGCAAGCACGTCAAGGTCATCAGCTGGTATGACAACGAGTGGGGCTATTCCAACCGTATCGCAGACCTCTTGAAGTTCCTTGCTGACAAAGGCTTCTAAGTCAAACTAACACAGCCCCCTTCGTCCATTTCAGGGCGAGGGGGGCTTTTTTTTGGGAGATCTTAATATGGACTGGAACCAGGCTTACCTCGATGAGAACACACCTTGGGACAAAGGTATGCCAAGTCCCGTCATAGTCGAACTTCTTGGCGACATTCCCATCAATGCCAAGATGGTCGTGCCCGGGTGCGGAACCGGTAACGATATCGTCGCACTACTTGACGTAAATCCCGTATCGGTTGTCGGCATTGACATCGCGCCTGAAGCAATCGCCTTGCTCCGTAAACGCTTCGATTGCAACCCTGTCGTTCATCCAGTTCTTGGCGACTTTGTCCAGCATGCTGCAGAGCATCCAGCATCCGCGGATGTCGTCATCGAGCACACCTGTTTTTGTGCCATTCCAGTCGTGCAACGCAGCGCATACGCATCAGCCTGTTCTGAAATCCTTCGCCCGGGTGGCAAAGTGATTGGTGTGTTTTACTGGATGCCCCGTGACACGGATGACATCACAATAGGACCACCGTTTCAGACCTCGGAGGCTGAATTACACGAGCTGTTTGGCGCTGAATTTGATCTTGACATCCGCGTGGCCAATGTTGGATTCCCCGAAAGACTCGGTAGGGAGTTCCGAGTTGTTATGACCAGACGCCCCTTTGTAAACGACGAGGGGACCCAAGGGTCGGTATAATGCGCCGACATGAGTAAGCAAACCATCCAAGATATCGATGTTCTAGGTAAGCGCGTTCTGGTACGTGTTGACTTTAATGTGCCGCAGGAAGACGATGGAACCATCACCGATGACCGTCGTATCGCAGCAGCTATACCGACGTTGAAGGCACTCCTCGATGGTGGTGCGCATCTGGTTGTGATGAGCCACCTTGGTCGCCCAAAGGGTAAGATTTCATCTGCATTTTCTCTTGCACCTGTCGCTGAGCGTCTTCAAATGTTGATCGGCACCGATGTCCATCTGGCGACGGCCACCGAAGCGGATCCCCTTGGCATCACAACCGTTTCCCCGTCTGACGCGTACATTTCACTCCTCGAAAACACACGCTTTACGGCGGCTGAGGAAGCAAACGATGCTGACCTTTCGGCACAGCTTGCAACGCTTGCCGATGTCTATGTCAACGATGCGTTTGGTGCAGCACACCGCGCACATGCATCCACAGAAGGTGTTGCCACCGTTCTGCGCTCGCAAGGGAAGCCTTGCGTTGCCGGCCTCCTGATGGACAAGGAAATCGCCTATCTCGGCGGTGCACTGACGACGCCTGCACGCCCATTTGTCGCCATTCTTGGCGGCGCCAAAGTCAAGGACAAAATCAAGGTCATCGATGCGCTCCTCCCAAAGGTAGACTCGCTGATTGTTGGTGGCGGGATGTCGTATACATTCAACAAAGCCGCTGGTCGTGAAATCGGCAAGTCGCTCCTTGACAGTGATTCGCTCCCATACTGTGCCAGCCTCCTTGGAAACGAAAAGTTGGTTCTTCCTGTGGATGTCGTGGTTGCCGGTGCATTCAGCAACGATGCACCAAGCACGGTTGTCGCAAATACGGCTATGCCAGCGGATCAGGAAGGACTCGATATTGGTCCTGAAACCATCGAAAAGTTTGCAGCGGTCATTCGTGGGGCTAAAACTGTCATCTGGAATGGCCCGATGGGCGTCTTTGAAATGCCGAACTTTGCCAAGGGCACAAAAGCGATTGCAGATGCCATGGCAGATGCAACAGCAGCTGGCGCAATCACGATCGTTGGTGGCGGTGATTCGGCTGCTGCAGTGGAACAGCTTGGCTATGCAGATCGTATGAGCCATATTTCGACGGGTGGAGGCGCGAGCCTGGAGTTTCTCGAGGGCCGTGTCCTTCCTGGACTCGCCGCGCTGGATAACAAGGAATAACGGAGAACCTTTCCATGTCACGAAGACCAATACTTGCTGGTAACTGGAAGCTCAACAAGGGCACCCCTGATGAGGCAGCTACGCTTGCTGCAGATGTCGTCGCAGCCGTTGCTGGAACGACGCATGCAGATGTCGTTCTGTGCGTACCGTATACCGTCCTATCCACTGTTGTTGCTACGACAGATGATTCTGTGGTTGCTGTCGGTGCACAGGATGCTTTCTGGAAAGAGGGCGGAGCTTACACCGGCCAGGTTTCTCCTGGGATGCTCAAAGCCGTGGGCGTTCGGTACGTGATCCTAGGCCACTCGGAAACCCGCGGGCGCTACGGCGTGGCTGAGCCTGACTTCACCGATGTCGTCCTCGCGCACTTTGGCGAATCCGATGAGACCGTAAACCGTAAGACAAAAGCCGTCCTTGCACAAGGGCTGGTTCCAATTGTCTGTATCGGTGAAACCCTCTCTGAGCGTGAACAAGGCATCACGGATTCCGTCATAGACACACAAGTGCGTGGAGCACTCGTGGGCATCGATGCAGATGCGGTTTCCGGTCTTGTCCTAGCCTATGAGCCGGTTTGGGCTATTGGTACGGGTAAGACATGTGATGCGGCTGAAGCAGACCGTGTTTGCGGAGTCGTTCGTGCGGCCGTTGCGGCTGTCGCCGGCGATGACGCAGCAGCTGGGGTACGCATCCAATACGGCGGCTCGATGAAGCCTGATAATGCTTCTGAGCTTTTGGGGATGCCGAACATCGATGGTGGCCTTATCGGCGGCGCAAGCCTAAAGGCCGGAGATTTCGCTGCGATTGTCGCTGCGGCCAAATAAAGGATTACGAATATGGATTTGGGACCTCGGCGCGAACGCCAGTTTCATGTACAGATCAGCGCGGCTGAGTTTATCCGCCTGCGTGATGAAAACACACCCGCGACGTTCTACCTCGCAAATGGTCAGACGTTTGAAGGCCAGCTCAAGTGGTTTGATGACCACGCAATGGCTGTTGTCACAAAGGAAATGGGAGAGCTTACTATCTTCCGCAGTGCGCTGATGTATATCAAGGCACATCGCTAGACTTACGGTTACTCTGTTAAATGAAAAACCAGCCTTGAAAGGCTGGTTTTTTACTTTCTGATGGGGTTGTTCTAAATGTCTACGCAGTTACTCGACATCGTAAGGAACTACTACTTGATGCGACTTCGCTGCATTAGATAACAAACCACATCGACTTACTCGACTGGCGATGCTGAGAAACCCGCATGGTCAAGGCGTGTTACCAAGTGATCTACGGTTACTAAGACGTCATCATGTGTCACTGAGACGTGCTTTGCTGCGACATCTACATCAACACCACCGATGCCATCGACATCAGCAAGGGCCTTTTGGATACTAGCGGCGCATCCACCACACATAATGTCAGGCGCATGCAGAACAGTTGTCTTCATCACTTCTTCTCCACATCAAATTCGAATCGTGCACTACCGAATGTCCCACTAGACAGCCGCCCGGTAAGTTGTTTACCATCCGGCCGCCAGGTTGCGGCCTGAACATCCTCAGGCATAATCATCCCAAGCTGCGAATCGCCCTGAAAATCTGCACCGCTGAACTGGTTTAGGACTTCCTCGAGACCACGTGCTCCCTTACTGGGGGTGAAAACCATGTACATGCCCGCTTGTTTGAAGACGAGCATGTTGCCATCGGCATTCATCGATACGGCGGAAATCGGGACTTCAGATGTGTCTACAATGTCAACCAGTTCATTGCCATGTTTCCACTGAAGGATTCCATCAGAGTCGATGTTGACTTGCGTGGTTCCATCGGGGCTCTTGAGCGACATTCCCTTTTCAAATGCTCGCTCAGCTGGGAAGATGGCGCTTTTCCCTTCGAGGCTTTCAAGAACCATTTTTGAGTTGTAGTCTTGATTGCCTATCGTCATCATAGTGGATGACTCCGACCGGAACGCAACCGGTGGAAGTGTAACTGGAGCGGTCATCGTCATTGGCGCTTCGGCAACAGAAACACCAGGGGTGACACTACGCACCCCGGATGAAACAGCTATAATTCCTGTGATGGCTGCAAGCCAGGCAAGCATCGCCGGGATTAAACGCTTTCGCAGCTCGGGACGGTTAACCATGGCAGCTGATCCAGCCGCAACAAATGGCATTATGGCTGCAGATATATAGCCGAGTCCAGTGATACCGGATGACAAAGAAATCATCAATGTAATCGCTGCAAACAGCAGACCAGCTGCAAAGGCTAGGCGCGGATTGCGGAGTCTAAGCCCAACGAACAGCAATATGAGCTGCGGGACTACCGCAAGGAGAATCTGAGCTTGCGCCGGATAGCGATAGGCATATTCAAACTGCCCGGTTGCTTTCGCAGTGGCCATCAAACACACCCAAGCAACGACCGGCTGCAATACGAGTTGAACAGTACGCAGCTTTGCTTTTGCATCCGACGGGGTTGAATTTGTGGTCGAAGTGCCACGCTGAACCTGTTGCTGCGTTTCCACGGTTTGATTGGCCTCAGAGACCGACCGCGCCGACGCAACCTTTTCACGGGTAAGGGGCTCAAACTGCTGCATATTCTCAACAATACCGCATTCACCGCGTGTCTTGTTCCACTTGCATTACCGTAGTGGGGCAAGTATAAGGCGTAGCATGTCTGTCCAAATGTTGCACACCGGCTTTCACATCATGACAAAGCCAATCGGCCCCATCTGCAACCTGGATTGCCGCTACTGCTTTTACCTTGAGAAGGAAAACTACTACACGGCTGAGCGCAAGGTTCATCCAAGCTGGGCGATGTCTCCCGAGACCCTCGAACGGTACATCCAGCAGTACATCGAGGCACAACCTGGACACGATGTGCAGTTTGCATGGCAAGGCGGTGAACCTACGCTTTTAGGTGTCTCATACTTCGAAAATGTGGTGAAGCTGCAAGCCAAATACGCGAATGGGAAGCAGATTCAAAATGCCTTTCAGACGAATGGAACGCTCCTCGATGACGCCTGGGGACGCTTCCTCGCTGACAATCAGTTTCTCGTTGGTGTTAGCATCGATGGACCAGCAGATCTCCACGATACCTATCGCGTAGACAAACAACAGCGTC
>JBEEMN010000040.1:0-8176 GCA_041192625.1 Armatimonadota bacterium | reverse complement strand
TGGACAGCATTAGCCGCCGCAACCATGAGGCTGCCAGATGTCGAACCGGCAATGGCCGTCACTGGCGGAAGTCCGCTGACAGAATTCCATGGCTTTGACTCATCCAGAGCAATGTTTACGAGGGGCTGGCGTGTCCCGCCGGGCTCCGGGCTTCCCGTCATCCCACCGCGCCACAGCCAACGCATCGCATCCGGGAATATCGCCGATGCAAATCGTCCATCATGTCCGCCCGGCCCCGTCACATACTTGTGGTCATAACCAGCGAATGCAAGCGCCGCAGCGACATCGGTGTTGCCGATTGGCCACGATCCGGAATAGATGTCTTGGTCATTCACGGCTTCTTCGAGATAGAGACGAATCGGCTTGCGCTCGAGCTTGCGAATCAGGGACGGATAGTTATGCCCACCGCGCAGGTCTGTGAACGACGAGATAAAGCCAAGGACTTTCCCGAAGTAGTCCGGGCGCTCCCATGCAGCGGTGAATGCCGCAATTCCACCCGAGCTTCCGCCGCTGATGGCATGGCCACGGGGATCCGCGGTGATGTTCAGTTTGTACCGCTTTGTCGCATCCGGGATGAGCTCTTCAATCAGGAAGCGTGCATTACGATCATCCATGCCATCGTACTCAACACTACGGTTGTAGCGTGGCAGCTGAGTCTTTTCATCGGCAGGTGGAACGACTCCAGGATTTGCCATGATACAGATCGTGGTTGGCATTTCCCCTTTGGCGATGAGGTTGTCTACGATGTTTGGAAGGCGGTAACCACCATCACGGCCAACATAGCCCCCACCATCTTGAAAGACCATCAGCGCTGCAGGTTTAGCTGCATCGTATTGTGCTGGGATGTAGACCCAGACATCACGGACCGTTCCCGGGAACATGCCACCCTTGCTGGTGTACACGTAGTGATGCATCACGCCTTGCGGCACACCTGGCTGCGAAAAGGAATCGCGGTTAGGTTCGAATTCCTTTTGTGCGATGGCGGCTCCCGCGAGCCCGAGACAAGCCAATGCGGCGATGAGGGTAGTGGATGATTTTATGAGATTCATGCGGATGCCTTGACCTTTGTGGATGGGGATACTTTAAGCGTCAGAGCGACGATACCGGAGATAACAACGCATCCGGCCAGAATAAAGAGTCCCTGTGTGGAGAGATCCTTCGCTTCACCAAGGACCTTCGGCCCGAAGAAGCCTCCAAGGTTACCAATCGAGTTGATGAGCGCAAGGCCAGCCGCTAGAGCCGGTGCACCGAGGCGCCCAAGGACAGATGGAGGCATCGCCCAGAATGGCCCAAGCACACTCCACATACCGCAGACAGCCACCGTCAAGGCAATGAGAGCTGCGAACTCATACTGCTGCAAGAGAGCAAAGCCGACAAGGCCAGCCGCGCCCAGGAATGCAGGAATCGCAACGTGGAATCGACGCTCCTGATGCCGGTCGGAGCTCGCTGCATTGAGGACCATCGCGATGCCCGTCAATGTAAACACAGGTACGCAGACCAGTCCGACGGCGAGTCCAGATTTGATGCCAAGGTTTGTGAAGGCATCCATACCACCGGTGGTAACGAGCAGCTTCTTAACCAAGTCTGCGACCCAGAAGCCTACGCCGTACATCCCGGTCACGACGAAGAGGTACACAGCGGACAACTTCCACATATCCGGTTCCTTCAACATCGGAAGAATCGGTCCATGCTCAACGGTCTTGCTTCCATCTTCGGCGAGGCGTCGCTGAATAACCGCCTTTTCAGCAGTCGTCAGCCACTTAGCATCCTCTGGTCCGTTCGGTAAGTACCACAGAACAACGCCGGACATAATCACAGCAGGAAGTGCCTCAAACAGGAACATTTGCTGCCAGCCCGCAAGGCCAAACAGTGGTCCGCGGTCGATGAGGAGTCCGCTAAGCGGTGATCCAAGGCTGAGTGTGACGGCATTTGCAGTCATAAACAGAGACACCATCTTGGCGCGCTCTTTGCTCGTGAACCACGTTGTCAGGTACAGCAAGACGCCTGGGAAGAACCCGGCCTCTGCGATGCCAAGGAGGAATCGAAGGCTGACAAAGAGTGGATAATTGTCTTTTACGTAGATGAAGAGCATCGCGATGATGCCCCACGTAAACATAATTCTTGCAATCCACTTCTTGGCGCCGACTTTACGCATCACCAAGTTGCTTGGAACTTCAAAAATGAAGTACGCGATGAAGAAGATTCCAGCTCCAAAGGCATATTGGGAGCTTGAAAACCAGGGCATCTCCAGCTTGGCAAAGTTGACGTTGACGCGGTCAAGGTAGGCGATGATGTAAAGAAAGAAGAGAAACGGAATCAGCTTCCGGACTACTTTCTTAATCAGGACATCGTCCTGTGCGGTTACCGTAGAGGATTTTTCAGACATATGCAGTATGGTTTCACCCTAAGCGGCAAGTTATCCTGCCGCGCGGTGATTCGAGACCAGAACTGGCAGGAAGACACGCCCCCGGTGCGGAATCGACAGTATGTCTTATTTGTCCCGCCGCCAGCCGTTTACAGACTCGATCAAGCCACGTTTAACCGACCGAATCAACCTCCTCACACCGCAAGACATTCAAGTGTCCGGCTGGCTCGGCTCCCGAATTTCATCTAATGGACAAGCGCGCCTTGCCCCAATGGACACCACTCCGCTCCTCGCAGGGTTCAAACAGCGTCCCGGAAGCCACCCGTGGATTGGTGAGCATGTTGGAAAATACCTGGATGCGCTCTCCCTAGAATGGGCACGTACTGGAAATGCTGCCGTCAGAACTAAGCTGGATGAAACGGTTGCCGAGCTGGTTGCCTGTGTGGAGCCCGATGGCTATCTTGGAACGTACACAGCTGACAAGCGCTTTGGCCTCTACGAAGGCGCTGACTGGGATGTCTGGTCACACAAGTACTGCCTGATCGGTCTGTTGCAGGCACATCGTTGGACGGGAAACCCCGTTGCCCTTGATGCCTGCCGCAAGGTTGGTGACCTGCTGTATGCAAAATTTGCAACGCAGCCACAGAAACTCCTCGATGCGGGCACGCATGTCGGGATGGCAGCGACCAGTGTTCTTGAACCTGTTGTTCTCCTCTATCGCAGGACCGGTGAGCAGCGCTACCTGATGCTCGCGCACGCGATTGTCGCGGCCATTGAAAGCGAGCGTGGACCGCGTATATTGAGCACACTCCGTACCCATGGCGGTGTTGAAAAAGTAGCCAATGGTAAAGCATACGAAATGCTCTCCAACATGGTCGGTCTGTGTGAATATGCCCGAACTATCGGGGATACAGACATCATCCGAACAATCGAGGAAGCGGCCGCGGATGTCATCGCAAACCATACCTACATAACCGGATCGATGAGTCACGGGGAACACTTTCACCCGCATGGTCAGCTCCCGAACGGCACCAATGCCAATGTTGGTGAGACGTGTGTGACAACGACTTGGATACAACTTTGTACCCAGCTCCTGCGCCTAACAGGCAAGCCAACGTATGCTGCACAGATTGAGAAGGCGGCGTATAACCATCTCGCAGCTGCCCAGCATCCCGATGGCCGTACGTGGTGTTACTACACATCCCTAGATGGCACAAAACCCTATACTCCCGGGATCAACTGCTGTGTCTCGAGTGGCCCGCGCGCGATGGCCCTGCTCCCTGCTCTGTTTGCCGTTACAGATGCAAAGGGTGGGCTTGTCTTCACATTGCCGGAGTCATGTAGTATCACGCACCGTGGGAATGTATGGATACAAGATGTCGAATGGATCAATAATCATGGAGCGGCTGAAGTGCGCTTCCGCTGGACACTAAAGTCAGGCAAAGCAGGCAAGTATTCCATCGGGTGGCGTAAACCAACCTGGATAACTTCAAATGGAACATCCCCCATTGCACAACTTCCATCAACGTGGAAGGTTGGACAATCCCGAACATTCGCATGGACAATTGGCGTTCAGCGCCAAGATGGTAAGGATTCTAACAAAACCCTCGCGGCATTCACCTTTGGGCCATGGGTTATGGCAGCTGTCACTGGCAAAAAGGCAACCGATAAGCCATCCACGGCGGTGCTAACGGCAAAAATGCCAGATCAAACTGGGCAGCGCACATTTTCCCTTAAGACAGCTAAGGGTACTATTCCCCTCCAACCATTTGCCGACTGTGGCGCAGCCGGTGAAGATTACACCGTCTGGCTACGAACAAATGCTCCTAAACAGCGACGAACTGGAAACGTCCTCCTTGGTGGAAACGAGTCGCGCTCACGCCCGGGGAACATCAATGGCTCCATCGTGGATGGCGAGCCGAAGTCCATCGTCGTAACGCACAGTGGTGCGAGGGCAGAGCTGGATTGGTACGCGGTCAACACTGCTGAACAGGTGGACATCGACAAGATTGTCTATACCCACGGACATTGTTTCTATGATGGCGGGTGGTTTGTAGGAGCCCCGATGGTCGAAGTACAGGAAGCACCTGGCGGTCCATGGAAGGCCCTTGGACGCCTGCCGGGTTATCCACAGACGAACGCTGACCAGCAGCCCCCGCTCACCGATGGACAAGAATTCACATTCCGACTCCAAACTCCGCGATCGATTGTTGGAGTCCGCATGAGCGGCACACCAGCACATGGCAGCAATCCGAAGCAGAACTTTTCATCCTGTGCCGAGCTCTCAGCATACGCACCAGAACGTCTTCAGAAAAAGTAAGGAGAGAAATCAATGCGCTACCTTGGACTTTGCTTTGACCACATGCACATGGGTGATTTGCTACGCCTCGTAGCCGATACGCCTGGATGCTCGATTGCTGGCATTTACGACCCTGACATTAGCAAAATGTCCGCTGCGATCGAAACGCATTCTATTCCTGCGAACCGGGTCTTTACAGATTTACAAACGGCTTTTGCGGAAGCTGGTGCGGATGCGGCGATTGTCTGCTCAACCACTGCTGAGCACGCAAACGTAACCGTCGCGGCCTTTGAAGCAGGCCTCCATGTGATCTGTGAAAAACCATTTGCCGCAAATGTTGCGGATGCTGACCGCATGATCGAGGCATCCAAGGTAGCCGGACGCACCCTCGCAATCAACTGGCCCCTCGCGTGGTACCCACCTCACATCACGACAAAGCGTCTGATCGATGAAGGGACAATCGGGGATGTCCTTGAGGTTCATTTTTATGATGGCAACCGCGGGCCGTTACGGCACCTAGCGGACAAAATCGAGGTTTCAGAGCAAGACGCAGCGGACATGAAACGGGCTTCCTGGTGGTACGACCCCGCGCGCGGCGGCGGAAGTCTCCTCGACTATCTCGGCTACGGGACAACACTTGGAACCTGGTTCCTCGGTGGTCGTGAGCCATTGACGGTCACTGCCATCACGGATAATGTGGATGCGACTTTTGTCGATGAACATGCGATTGTTGTCTGCCGCTACGCAAGCGGTCTCTCAAAATTCGAAACGCGTTGGGGGACCTTTACGGACCCGTGGACCATCCAGCCACAACCCAAATGCGGCTTTGTTGTCGTTGGAACTTCCGGTACCATCAGCAGCTATGACTATGAGGAACACGTGATGATCCAGACGATGGACCATCCAGTTCCAACACCTGTCACAGTCGACACTCTCACAGCCCCGATGCGTAACATCATCGAGCATTTCGATACCACTGCCGCATCACCAGAATCGCTTCATGCGCCGCTTACGCCGCGCATTTGCCGGATTGGACAGAAGATTGTAGACCTTGCCGCTGCATCCGCAGCCGCAGGAAGGACTTTGAATTACGTATGAGCAAGCAGGACACCCTCCCCACCGATGACCAGTACGCACTTGTTGCGGCAACAGTCCCCGAGATCGATGCGCCAGCACTTCCATATATGCCGCCGGCCATTGAGCGAGATGTTCGCTTAGCCATCATCGGCTGTGGAGGCATCGCAAGCACGCACCTCGCCGCGTACCAATCCCGTGGCTGGAAGGTTGTTGCGTTTTGTGACATCGATAAAAACCGTGCACAGTCGCGGGCTGACCAGTTCTTTCCGGATGCACTCGTCACAGACAACCCTGAGGACATTTTCGCCCTCGATAACCTAGATGCAATCGATATCGCCACGCATACAAAGCATCGCCCACCACTGATTAAGCGGGCAATCGAATGCGGACATCATGTGCTTTCGCAAAAGCCATTTGTGACCGACATCCAAACCGGCTCCGAGATGATTTCTCTGGCGAAGGAAAATGGCGTGATGCTCTGCGTAAACCAAAATGGCCGCTTTGCTCCACACTTTTCGTACATCCGTGAGCTGGTGACATCCGGGACCCTTGGGAGCATCACGGGTATCCACACACAGCTTCACTGGAACCACACCTGGATTGCAGGCACGCCGTTTGCGCAAATGCGCGACATTGTGCTCTACGACTTTGCGATTCACTGGTTTGACTTTGTTGCATCTTTGTTACCTGCTGATGTCGATGTAACCGTAACGGCATTTCGTGGTGAGCCGCGCGTTGATCTCGGACTTCCTGCGCTTGAAGCCACCGCAGTCGCTGAGTGGCCAGGTGGCCGCGCGTCGATGTCCTTTGATGCTGGGTGCGTTTACGGCTCAGGGGATTCAACGACGGTGATTGGTACCGAGGGTAGCGTCAGTACGACGGGTCCAGATGGTGGGACACAAGAGGTCACGCTCAATCTGGAAGCAGGAAGAGCGAAACCAGCTCTGAATGGTAAGTGGTTCAACGATGGCTTTGCAGGGACGATGGCCGAGCTCCTTGATGCATCCACTACCGGTCGAGTGGCCAGAAATGGTGCCGAAGGAAATCTTCGCTCGCTGATGTTGTGCTTTGCCGCTATCGAGAGTGCAGATACAGGCAAGCCTGTCAAAATGGGCTCTGTAACACGCTTGCCGGCAGGCGCGATTCCAGAAAATGCCTAAGCACCTGCTGGTCACGGGCAGCTCCGGTATTGCAGAAGCCGTGGTGCGCAAGGCGTGCCAGAGCGGGATGCATGTTACGTTTGTCGGAATTGATGCTACCCAAGTGAGCGACCTTGCCGACAGAACCGGAGCCACCGGGATCCTTTGCGATTTACGCGATGAAGCAGCTGTGGAAGCGATGTTCGCTGACATTGGGGGCATTGATGCTGTCATCCATATTGCTGGCGGATCAGGGCGTTCCTACGGCGATGGCCCCCTTTCAAGTGTCACATTGGATGCCTGGAAGCAGACATTTGACCTCAATCTGACGACGGCATTTCTCGTGACGCGCGAGGCGGTTCGGATGTTTGAGCGAAACAAGACCGGGGGCAGCATCACGCTTACGGGCACTGCCCTTGCTTTTCATCCCGAGCCGGACCGCTTTGCAACAGCCGCCTATATGGCATCAAAGAGTGCATTTGTGGGCCTTGTAAACCACACGGCCAGTAAGTACGCGGAAATGGGTATCCGTGTCAACGCAGTGCTTCCCGGGCTGACGCGTACCCCGATGAGCATCCGGGCCCAGGAAAACCCCGAGATTTGTGCCTTCGTGAAGCGGCGCCAGCCGCTGACAAATGGCTTTGTCGAAGCGGATGCCATCGCGGATGCCCTTTTGTTTTTCGCATCCGATGCCGCAGCGAGTATCACTGGCCAGCAGCTGGCCGTAGATGGCGGATGGTCACTTGGAGGACTTCAGCATGACCCACGATGACACGTATTCAGATCGCTACCTCGATTCCTGTGAAGGCATCATCACCCGTGTAAGAGCCCAGCAAGAGAGCATCCAACTCGCCGCAAAGTGGTGCAGTGACACCATTCTCGCCGGACGTATGGTGCACGTCTTTGGAAGCGGACATAGCCGGATGATGGTTGAGGAGATGTGGCCACGCTACGGATCCTTTCCAGGTTGGAATCCCATCGTCGAGCTTTCATTGTCATTCCACAACCTAGTTGTGGGTGCGAATGGTCAGCGACAGGCGATGTTTCTCGAGAATGTTTCTGGCCTTGCAGACCAGATTTTGCGCAACTTCGACCTCTCGTCTGCCGACACGGCCATCGTCATCAGCAGCTCTGGCTGTAACGTTGTGCCAATCGAAATGGCCGCAGGCTTTAAGGCAGCTGGCATCAAAGTCATCTCGATTGTTAGCAGCAAGCACGCTGAGCCGAGCACGAGCAAGTCGGCATCCGGGATGAAGCTGATGGACTATGCGGACATCGTCCTCGATACTGGTGCGC
>JBEEMN010000039.1:0-8191 GCA_041192625.1 Armatimonadota bacterium | reverse complement strand
TGACCCTCAGCAGCGGTCACATCCGCGAGCTGAAGCTCCTGCCCCTTCGTCAACTCAACAACCTTATACTGGTTCTTGAAGTTGGCGAGGTCCTTCTCAAGCTTTTCCATCTTGGTGCGCGCTTCGCCACCATTACGCTCAGCAAACTTCCGAGCCTCTGTCACCTGTGCGAGGTCGTTGTCTGCTACCTCATGGATGTAGTAATCCAAAAGGACATTGGGGGCATCGCCAACCAGCTTCGGGCTCGAACCCTCGGCATAGACTTCGATGATTTCCGTACCCTCAACAGGAGCAATCGAAAACGCAGGAAGCCGGCCACCAAGGCGACGCGCAACTTCACCCTGAATTTCGCCATCCTGGAGCAGCTGGATCTGTGTTGCAACCGAGTAACTCGGTGCCACCGCAAGCAGCGCAGAAAGTGGGTTTTCCGTATTGATGGCGTTGAGGCTGGCACTTTGACCAGCAACCAACAAACGGGCACGAGATTGATAAACAGGAGGTGTCAGCAATGTTACGACGACACTGATCACGAGGATCAGGAGAAACGTCTGAATAAAAATTGCTCGACGACGACGGAAAACGTCGATGTACTCGCGTACAGAAACGGATGCAGTCTGTTCTTCGCTGGGGTTAAAGCGGTCTTCCATAGGGCCTTTTGGTGTCGAACCGACGATACGCTGAACCATGGAACATCCTCTGTACGCGCCCCAAGTTACTCAATCTACGGTGCGTCCAGTGTATCGTACCCAAGGTTAATCAATGCTTATACATCGCAAATATCGCACACCCTGTTGACTCTGACAAGAGCAATTAATTCTAAATTAAACGTTACGTTTGGCCTATCCGACCCCGCTGCCACATTTCCTCACATAATGTCGCTTATTCACCATCTAAACGAAGGTAGATGTGGAAAAACATCGCTCGACGAACCTTACATTGGATTGAATCGCTGAGACCGACGATTCAACTTCTGTCGCAGCGCATTGGCATTTGCTTTTCGGTTGGCAACTGCCTGAACTCCCTTATCTGCCGATGCTAAATCTCCACACTCACGCTGCACGCATGCCAAAACATAGCGAATTTCATCTGATTGCGGAAATGTCGCAGCTAAGCCTTTTAGCATCGGCACCGCTTTGTCTGGACGCCCGGATGCAAGCATCGATTGACCAAGAGCCACCCCAGCCTGAAGCCTTTGAGTCGGTTTGTCCGTTTCCTGAATAACTCTTTGTAAAGCTGCTTCGCCCTTGTCCCGCTGCTTCCTGTCACTGCCGGCATGCGCCGTCCGAGCAAGCCCTGCCTCTAAATGCCAGTCGTTACCAGCATCCGCCGAGTCTCCATAAGCATCCACGACCTCATATGCACCCTCAGTGTCCCCAGATTCACGCAATATTCGGACAAGAACCGCCATCCGGCCACTCGTAGGCTCAAGAACAGCAACCTCTGCTGCTTCCAACGCTTCTGGATAGCGCTGCAGCGCCAACAGGGCTTTGGCCCGGATGTAATCTGTCTCAAACGGTACACTTCGCTTCGTATCAGGCAGGCTGGACAATGCGGTTCGTGGATCACCAAGCTCGACAAACACGCCAGCGGCTATCGTCGCCGCAGTCCCCACCTTTGAACCAGCATCCATGTCAATCGCATCCCGAGCAAAGCTTTGGGCATCCCCAAACTTGCCAGCCTTCAGGGCACAACGGGCGGCTTTCGCATAGGAGTTAGCCCCCATTCCAGCCTTGCCTGCGCCCAAGTAGCTCTGCATCGCAGCCTCAAACTGCTTGTCATGCTCCTGACGATTGGCAAGCTCTGTAAATGCCTCCGCATTCTTTGGGTCTTTGGAAACCGCGGCCATCAGCTGGCTTGTCGATAGCCGCTGCGGTTCCATCCACCAGATCCAACCGCTAGCACCGCAGAGAACCAGCGTGGAAACGATGCCCGCAATCACATCCGCTCTGACCTTTATCATCGCGTGCCACGCCCTTCTACCAATGTTTGGGATGCTCCAACATTGACCTGATAGGTCTCTGTTCCACCACGTGGCCACTTCACCTGCAGGGATAGCTGCTTCTTACCGACGGGAAATGCAATCACGACATCTTCAGAGGATGCCGATAAGTATCCACGCGCGGTTTGCACCTCGCGGCGGAGCCCACCAGCAAGAACAACCGCACCGATTGCCGAACCCTTCCTACGCTGGAGATGAACGGTTGCCACACCTCCCGCACTCCGTGAGACATTCTCAAAGAGCCGCGCCGGACCTTCGACATCAGTGACAAGGACATCGACATCGCCATCGTGGTCAATATCCGATGCAGCCAGCCCGCGTCCTGTCAGGGGTCTCTGAACCCCGACACCAACGCGCTCGGAGACATCATCAAATGTCCCACCCGCTTCCCCAGCAAGGACAAGACATGGCTGACGGTAAGTAACTCCGGGCTTGAGCATGTCAATATTGCTCTGGTAGTGACCGCTCACAGAAAACAAATCGATGTGACCATCCGCATCAAAGTCTTCGAACAACACGCCAGCACTTTGCCTGCGCTTGGATGCCAACAAACCCCGCATCGGGGCGACATCCATGAAAAATCCATTCCCACGGTTGCTATAGAGCGCTGAAAGCTGGTCAAGTCCGGTACCCATCACGACATCTGCCTTAGCATCTCCATCGATATCGGCCCAGTCTGCTCCGTAGCGTTGCTGGAATTCCCCTGTCGTATCAAGCGGAATCCCAGATCGTACCCCAAGGTTTGTAAAGCGCATCCGGCCCTGGTTTTCTAACAGAGATGACCCATCCGAGTCGCTGAGCAACAACAAATCGCTATCACCATCATTATCGAAATCCTGGGGAGCAACGCCCGTTACGCGACTTGCAGCGGCCTGCAATCCAATACGCTTACTAACATCGAGGAAAGTGTTGCGCCCACGTGCGATGAATGCGACTGCGGTCTGCCCCGCGTAGTGAAAGCTGCCACAGGTCGTTGGAATTCCATCCACAGAACAGACTTGCGGTGAACTAGCTCCGAAACCAACGTAGCGGCCGGCAACAATGTCGAGTGAGCGGCCACGGTCGAGATGTGTGAGGGCGATACTGCTCCACCAGCTGGTCGTATCGCCGATGGGATTAATGCGTGTTGCTACAAGCTTTGCGCCTGTATTGCGAAGGAAAAACAGTCCTGGATGTCCCCCGATGACAAGATCGACGCGACCATCAGCATCGATATCGCCCGCAGCGATGCCATGCAGCCTCCCAGAGAGCGCGGGGGCCCAGATTCTCGAGATGTCCGTAAATCCCTTACCGCCATCGTTGCGATAAATGCGGATGCCGTTGTGATGGACAATAATCGCCTCATCAAAGTGGTCGCCATTCAGGTCAGCAAAGGCGCAGCCAGTTCCAAAGGTTTCTTCAATGTTTTTGGGTTGCTTTTCCAAAATGTAGTTCGATGGTGGAAGCCCCCATTCGAGGGAGCGGTCCTCAAATGCGATACGCGTCTCCTGCTGATTTCTTGCTGAGCGATCACGTCCATAGCTACGGCGCCCCGTATTCATGGCTGACTTCGATGGCTGCTTTGCCATCACAGATTTGCACCCAGGAGTTACCAGTAATACGGTAGCAGCCAGGGTAAACGATGCCAGAATCCAATGTGGAGACAGTCTCATATCCTAGGTTGTCGGAATGTTACGCAGGAAAGTGGAGGGTCACGAAAAAACCGGCCAAGATTCCTGGCCGGTTTGCTTTCGATTCGTAAGACTACTTGGCCTTAGCCTTGATGTCCTTGACAGCATTTCCGTAGCTGTCCTTCATTCGCTGAACCCACTGATCGTCACCCCAGGTGCCTGGGTTCATCGGGTTGTAAGGCTTCTTCAAGCCATCCTCGATGCGGCGGGCAATGGCTTTAGGATCAAACGCCGGCATTCCACCACCAGCGGCTCCACCGCCGCCTGGACGTCCACCGCCCATGCCACCACCGCCACCAGGACGGCCGCCGCCACCACCACCGCCCATGCGGTTGTTAGCCTGCATCTCAACAGCAAGCTTCTTGATCTGTGAGATGTTGGTCGAGAGAGGCGCGGTCAGTTCTTTGGAGACCTGTTTTGCCTGATCTTCGGTCATGTCAGGCTTGCTTGCCCACTTATCGAGAACAGCAGTGACCTTCTTTGCCTGGTCTTTGGTCAATGCAGTCTTTGGATCTTTGTTCAGCTCTGCAATCGCACGAACGGTACGCCCAATCATCATCCGGTTCTTGCGTGCTGTACGCATTTTGTCCATCGCTTTTGTAAGCTCTGGAGGCATCTGGAAACCGCCCATACCGCCCTGCGCCATCACGGGACCAGTTACAAGGGCAGCCATCATCAATGTAGCTGCAATCATCAGTACTTTCTTCATCATTACTCTCCTGTGTTGTTTATTCCGATTTGCGACGATTTCTGCCGCTTGTACATCCAGCAAACATCCAATGCCTACTCGTAGCGCAGTGCCTCTATAGGGGACAGCTGGCTTGCCTTGAAGGCAGGGTAGAACCCAAAGAACACGCCAACAACCGCCGAGAACGAGAATGCAAGTGCAACGGTTTCCATGGCGACATCCACGCGCCAGCCGTTTTGCTCAGAGATAAAGCTGCTTCCTGCGTAACCCAGTCCAACCCCGATCAAGCCACCAACCAGAGAAAGGAAGAGGGCCTCGAGGAGGAATTGGGTCAAAATATCAGCCCGTCGGGCACCGATAGCCTTTCGGATACCGATTTCCCGTGTGCGCTCCGTTACCGAAACAAGCATGATATTCATGATGCCGATGCCGCCAACCACAAGACTGACAACCGCGAGATAGGTGATCAATGCGCCAAATGTAGACTGCTGCGCATCTTGTGTCGCCGCAAGATCAGACTGGCTGAAAACCGTAAAGTCGGGCGCGCCAGAGTCCGCAATCTTGTGCTTACGCTTGAGGTTGGTTTCGATTTCAGCCTTTGTCTTGTCCATCAGGCTGGTCGAGCGGGATTGAACGGTAATGCTGTTGATGTTTTCCATGCCGAACAAGCGGCGCATCGCGGCCGTTACCGGAACGTATGCAGCATCATCCGGATTACGGAAACCCGTACCGCCCTTTTCCTTCAGAACACCGATGACATCAAAGGTCTGACCATTAACACGGACCTGTTTGCCGACGGGATCAACACGGTCAAAGATATCTTTGGCGACATTGGACCCGAGGACAATCACACGTCTCAACGATCGCACTTCAGATTGATTGAAGAAGCGTCCCTTTGCAACCGGGTGGTTCTGAACGGTCGGGTAATCCTGACCGGTCCCCGTTACAGACTTTGCATCATTTTTATTCGCGTACTTAATCGTGGCATTACGGTTGACAGTTGGGACAACGGCCTTGACGGTAGGACAGTTACGGATGATGTAATCGGCATCTTCGAGCTTTAGCGTTGTGCTTGATCCACCACCAAACGAGATACCTCCCCGACGCTGTGAGCCAGGGAAGACCGTCATCACGTTTGTACCAAGCTTTTGAATGCTTTCCGCAACCGCTGCCCGGGAACCTTCACCAATCGCGATTGCGATGATGACGGCTCCCACACCGATAATCACACCAAGCATCGTCAAGAATGAGCGAAGCTTGTTGGCTCCAAGGCCGTTGAAGGCCATTTCGATGCTGACGCCAAAGGCTCCCATGCGGCTACCCGATGCGGGCGGCGCTGGTGGCTTGACAGCCGGGGCAGTGGTTGTGGTGGTTGCCATGTTAACGGCGACCTCCGCCACCACCACCCATGCCACGCATTCCACCGCCGAATGGTGATCCAGCAGCCCCTGCCGTCGGCGCAGGTTCAATGGTCTGCGTTACGACCTTGGAGCCATCGGCAACCGCATTGCCATCACTGGACTTGATTTCTGTGTAGTCATTACCAACCACACCTGGCTCAACCTTGATTTTCTTGAGCTTGACATCAATCAATGCATCCGGATCGACAGCTGTTGGGTTCTTTGGATCTGCAGGAGCGGTCTTTCCACCCTCACCGATTTCCACAAATTTGCCATCGTTGTCTTCACGGACAGCCTCATTTGGCACACGAACAGCACTGTCTGTCTTTTCCATCACGAACTCACAGGTCGCATTCATACCTGGCTTCAGCAATGCAAATGTCGGAACAGAGTTGTCGACTTCTACACGCACGTGCACGGATGTAACGTTCTGCAAAACGACTGCCTGCGGGTCGATACGGATTACTTTGCCTTCAAACGGCATCCCCGGATACGCCTCGATGGCGACATCTACGTTCTGGCCTTCCTCAACGGCAGCGATATCGGTTTCATCGACCGTTACATCGACGTACATCTTGGATGTATCACCGATCTGGAGGAGGTTTTGTCCGGTGGAGTTGATGCCAAGTGCGGATGCGATAATCGTACCTTCCTCAGCGAACTTCTGAAGGACAACACCGGCCATAGGTGCACGGATAATCGTCCTCGCCAAGCTGGTTTCGGCATTAAAGAGACCGGCCTTCGCACGGGAGATCGTAGCTTTGTTGGCATCGATGTCGTATTTACGAATGTCGTTGTTGATGAGCGCTGCATTTGACTGTTCGATAGTCATTTCGGCGCGCGCGAGAGCCGCTTTTGAAACGAGCAAGGATGACTCAGCTTCACGAACAGCATTTTCGCGGTTTTTCACATCGACGGCGCCCGCCTGAGCTTGCTCAAAAGCAGCTTTCGTCTGTGCGATACGTGAATCGGCCGCCTCAACGGTGGACTTCAATTCCATGTCGATGGTGTCGACCTTGGTACGTGCAGACTGCTCGGATGCTTCGGATACTTCGAGGTTGGCCTGTGCCGTATCAACCGCCTGCTGGGAAACAAACCCCTTTTCGAGGAGGGATTTCTGACGCTCGAGGTTCAGTCCGGCATTGCGTCGGTTGGCAACCGCTTGATCCAGAGCAGCCTTGGCCGATGCGCGCTGCTGTTGCAGGGTGGCATCCAGTTGACGTCGGTTGGTTAGTGCTTGATCAGAGTTAGCTTTCGCACTGGCAATCGCAGCCTTTGTCAACTCTGGCTGCGCATCAGATTGGAGCTTTGCTGTTTGAAGACGGGTCTCAGCAAGCTTGACGTTTGCCTTGGCCGAAAGCAATGCAGCCTGTGCATCTTTTACGGTGATACCGCTCTGGCGAACCTGCAGCTCATAGTTCTTACCGGATTGAGCTTCACGCGCCTTCGCGCTGACTTCATCGGCCTTCGCATTGTTCAATGTCAACTGGACATCGAGTGGATCAATACGAGCCAGAATTTGGTCTTTCGTGACGCGCGAGCCGACATCGACTCCGAGGAAAGCAAGCTCACCGCCAGCGCGTGCCTTGATATCGACAACCTTCCATGCCTGGAGAGTTCCCGTGGCGCTAACGGTCTTCTTGACCTCTCCCGTATCAACGGCGGTCAGCTTGTACTGTGTCTTGCCGGCGCCGGCGGTAGCGGATGTCTTTGACTTCCACCAGAATCCACCGCCAACCAGAACGACTGCGGCGACTATTCCAATTACTTTTCGGTTCAAATCAGCTACCTCAAAACGTCTGAATCACCAGAGAACACCCACGAAATGGAATAACCCTGGCACATACCCTTATTAAAACGCATTTATGTACGGGATGGTTCGACATTGTTTTGCAACATCCCTTACAAGCAATCGATGTAGAAGCCAGAATAACGTATATGTGGCCCCAAAAATCAAAAAAGCCCGGAATATCCCGGGCTTTGACATGAATGTGCGATGCGATTAGAGCGAGCGCTTACGAACGCGTGCTCCGCGTCGACTGGATGCGATTTCAAGACTTGGATCAGCATCATAGCCTTCCCGCGCAACAGGGGTCGGTCCAGCAAAGCTTGGATTACCGCGCGGGGAGAGTTGATTCGTCAATCGATCCAACAACACTGTCAGAAGTTCGACTTCCTCATGCGTCAGTGCTTCCGCAGCCTTGGCAACACGTGCGAGACGGGCGGATGCTGCATCAGAAAGCAGCTCTTCCATTTCGGGTGTCAAACGCAGGCGGGAAATACGACGATCGAGCGGGTCTTGGATTCGTACAACGTTTCCAGCCTTCACCATTTTGTCTACCATCTGGGAGACCGCAGGAAGCTGAACATCTAATGCCTTTGCCACATCAACCATTTTCGAATCTGGCAAACGGCCGATGACTTGCAGTAAGCG